>CAUJIM010000099.1 GCA_963205335.1 Pseudomonadota bacterium | reverse complement strand
GCTGCCGCCGCTGCCGGGTGTCTACCGCTACTTCGACGCCCACGACCAGCTGCTCTACGTCGGCAAGGCGCGCAACCTCAAGCGCCGCGTCGGCAGCTACTTCACCCGGCAGCACGGCGGCACGCGCATCGGCCACATGGTCGGCAAGATCGTGCGGCTGGAGACCACGGTGGTGCGCTCCGAGGCCGAGGCGTTGCTGCTGGAAAACAACCTCATCAAGACCCAGCACCCCAGGTACAACATCCTCTTCAGGGACGACAAGAGCTACCCCTACCTGAAGATCACCGGCGTCTCGGCCAGGGACGGCACGGGCGACGCGCCCGGCCAGCGCTTCCCGCGCGTCGCCTACTACCGCGGCGGCGTGGACAAGAAGAACCGCTATTTCGGGCCGTACCCGAACGCCTGGGCGGTCAAGCAGACGATAGAGTTGATCCAGAAGGTGTTCCGCCTGCGCACCTGCGAGGACACGGTGTTCGCCCACCGCACGCGCCCCTGCCTGCTCTACCAGATCAAGCGCTGCACCGCGCCCTGCGTCGGCTACGTCTCGCCCGAGGACTACGCCGAGGACGTGCGCGGCGCCGAGGCGCTCCTGCGCGGCGAGACCGATGATCTGCTCAAGGCCCTGGAGGCGCGCATGCTGGCGCATTCCGACAGGCTCGAATTCGAGCAGGCGGCGCTGGTGCGCAACCAGATCACCGCGCTCTCGCGCGTGCTGCACCAGCAGGCGGTGGAGTCGGCCAGCGACAAGGACGTGGACATCCTGGCCGTGCGCGTGCAGGGCGGGCGGGCGTGCGTCAACCTGGCGATGGTGCGCGGCGGCCGCCACCTGGGCGACCGGGCCTACTTCCCCTCGCAGGTGGAAGAGGCCGCCGGGGTGTACCGCGCGGAAGCGGACGGGGAGGTCGCGGCGCCTGAGCAATCGCTCGCCGTGCAGGTGCTCGAAGCCTTCATCGCCCAGCACTACCTGGACGTGGCCGTGCCGCCGACCCTGATCACGAGCGAGCCGGTGGACCCGGCATTGATCGAGGCGCTGGCCGAGCAGAGCGGCGTGCGCGTCACGGCGGTGCACCAGCCGCGCGAGGAACGGCGCGCATGGCTCGAAATGGCCGAGGCCAACGCCAGGATCCAGCTCGCGCGGCTGCTGGCCGAGGAGGGGTCGCAGCAGGCGCGCACCCGGGCGCTCGCCGAGGCGCTGGGGCTGGATACCGAGCGGCTCGACGATCTGGTGATCGAGTGCTTCGACATCTCGCATACGGCGGGCGAGGCGACGCAGGCCTCGTGCGTGGTGTTTCACCAGCACAAGATGCAGCACGGCGCCTACCGGCGCTTCAAGATCGCGGGCATTACGCCGGGCGACGACTACGCCGCGATGCGCCAGGTGCTGGAGCGCCGCTATGCGCCGGTGGCGCAGGCGCAGCAGGAGGCGGGCGGCGCGGAGGTGACGCGCAGCGCGGTGCGCCTGCCCGACCTGGTGCTGGTCGACGGCGGGCGCGGCCAGGTGGCGATGGCGCACGAGGTGTTCACCGCGCTCGGCCTGGACGTTTCACGCATCGTCGGCGTGGAAAAGGGCGAGGGCCGCAAGGTGGGGCTGGAAGAGCTGGTGTTTGCCGACGGGCGCGAGAAGGTCTGGCTCGGGCACGATTCGGCGGCGCTGATGCTGGTGGCGCAGATCCGCGACGAGGCGCACCGCTTCGCCATCACCGGCATGCGCGCCGCACGCGCCCGGGTGCGCACGGGCTCGAGCCGGCTGGAGGACATTCCGGGCGTCGGGCCGCGCAAACGGGCGCGCCTGCTGCAGCGCTTTGGCGGTGTCAAGGGCGTGCAGGATGCCAGCGTGGACGATCTGGTGACGGTGGAAGGCATATCGCACGGCCTGGCCGAGGCGATTTACCGGGCCCTGCGCTGACGCCCGGCGCTCAGCAGATCGCGGACAAGGTATCGACGATCAGCTTTTCGCGCTGCGTCAGTGCGGCGTAGCCCCGGGCGATCAGGTGGCGCACGGTGGCGTAGATCTCGGCGTCGGTGAACTGCATCAAAACCCCCTCTGATGGTCGGCGGCAGCCTCTGCGCGAGAATGCCAGAGATGCCGCGTGTTTCAGACCATAGCGCGATCGAGGATGTATGAAGATGCAAAAAGCGGGGGTGATCCGTGGCTTATTGGAAACAATCGGCGTGTCGCGTCAGAAGGTGTGAACGAACCGCGCGTGCCCGAAAGGATCGTCAAAACCTGTCCGATCAAGACGCAAAGCGCAATCGTAGCCCGGGCTACGGCGAGCATTTGCGCTGCCTCCCGGGCAGGTTTTGGCGGTCAAGGCGGGCATGAGGGGTTCGTTCACGCCTTCTTAGGGCGCGAGCCGCTCGCGCACCCAGCGGCCCGCGTCGAGCCGGTAGCGCAGGCGGTCGTGCAGGCGGCTCTTGCGGCCTTGCCAGAACTCCCAGCGGTCGGGCCGGAGGCGAAAGCCGCCCCAGTGCGGCGGCCGCGGCGGCTTGAGCAGGAACTGCGCGCCATAGCGCGCGGCGTTGGCCACCAGCACGTGGCGGCCGGCAATGACCTGGCTTTGCGGGCTGGCCCAGGCACCGATGCGCGAATCGAGCGGGCGGCTCTGGTAGTAGGCGTCGCTTTCGTCGGCGCCGACCTTTTCCACCACGCCCTCGATGCGCACCACGCGCTCGAGCTCCACCCAGTGGAACTGCAGCGCCGCATGGGGGTTGCCTGCCAGTTCGCGGCCCTTGCGGCTGTCGTAGTTGGTGAAGAAGACGATGCCGCGCTCGTCGTAGCCCTTGATCAGCACGACGCGGGTGCTCGGGCGCAGGTCGCTGCCGACGGTGGCCAGCGTCATGGCGTTGGGTTCCGGGAGGTGCGCGGCCAGGGCCTCGGTGAGCCATCGGTCGAACTGGCGCAGCGGATCGGCCTCGGAAGCCGCCTCGCTCAACTCGGCGCGCTCGTAACTTTTGCGCAGGTCGGCGATCACGCCGGACGGCGGGGGGGTGTTCATGCCGCCATTGTGCCCGTGGGCCCCTGCGCGCGCACCAGGCCGATGATGCGCGCGAGGGCGCGGTCGCGGATGCCCAGGCGCCGCAATTCCTCGTGCGTGGTCTCGGCGTAGTCGCGCGTGCTGCCGTAGATGCCGCGCGCGCGCTCGAAGATGCGTAGGTATTCGGCGTCCGGCAGGACGCCGGTGTAGGCGGCGTGGTGGCGCGAGAGCGTGAAGCCGAGCGCGCGGACCGCGCCGTCGCCCGTGCGGCAGTGCAGCCAGCGCGGGTCGTAGACCGCGAGCGGCATCTCGCGCTGCCAGAGCGCGGGCAGCACTTCCGGCGCCTGCGAGCGGGGCACGCGAAACGCCATGCCCTGGCAGCTGCCGCCCGAGAGCAGCGCGAACACGAGGCCGGGGCATTCGGGCGTGCCGCGGTTCACGCGGCTCCACATCTGCAGCGCCCGATGCCAGCCGTGCACGGTGGCGCGGCGGCACTCGGTGTAGGGCAAGTCGGGGCGCCAGATGAGCGAGCCGTAGCCGAAGACCCAGAGGTCCGTGCCCTGCGCCTGCCACTGCCGCAGCGTGCGCGCCAGCAAGGGGTCTGGCGCGCGGGGCCGGGTCGCGGGAGTGGGCATGGGCGGAACGGGCGGGGCGTCGCGGGGGAGGGGTTCTTTCGTGCGCGGCATTCTTTCGCGCATGGCATTCTAGGATGGTGCGGCGCACTAGAATCGCCGCGTCCACCGAGACCGTCCGCGCCGAGCGCGGATGGCCTCCTGTTCCGAGCAATGCGCGCGAGCGCCGAGATTCCCCGAGTTCCCATGGCCACCTTGCCCATCACCCAGCGTGGCGCCGAAAAGCTCAAGGCAGAGCTGCAGCGCCTGAAGACCCGCGACCGCCCCGAAGTCATCGCCGCCATCGCCGAAGCGCGCGCGCAGGGCGATCTGAGCGAGAACGCCGAGTACGACGCGGCGAAAGACCGCCAGGGCTTCATCGAAGGGCGCATCGCCGAGATCGAGGGCAAGCTCTCGGTCGCCCAGATCATCGATCCGGCGACGCTGAACGCGGATGGACGCGTGGTGTTCGGCGCGACGGTGGAGCTCGAGGACGTGGAGACGGGCGACGCCGTGACCTACCAGATCGTCGGCGAGGACGAGGCGGACCTCAAGCACGGCCTGATCAACATCGGCAGCCCGATCGCGCGTGCGCTGATCGGCAAGGAAGTGGGCGACACCGCCGACGTGCAGGCGCCCGGCGGCGCGCGCTCGTACGAAGTCGTCGCCGTGCGCTACGTCTGACGGATGCCGCGCACCATGCAGCACCGCCTCCCGGTATTGGCCGCTGCCCTGTGGTGGGGCAGTCTTTCGGTGATCGGCCCCATGGTGGTGCCGCTGTTGTTCGCGCGCCTGCCGCAGGTGGCGCTGGCGGGCTACATGGCGGCGCACCTGTTCGCGGCGCAGACTTGGGTTTCGATAGCGTGCTGCGCTTGCCTGCTGCTGGTTTCGAGGCAAAAACATGCCCATGCCATGGAGCCGTGGGCGCGCGGCGCGCTGACCTGGGTCATCCTGGGCATGCTGCTGGCGATGCTGCTGCAGTTCGGCGTGGCGCCGCGCATCCTCACGCGGCAGGATCTGCGGCTGTGGCACACGCTCGGCGCCGCGATGTACATGGCGCAGTGGCTGTGCGCGCTGGTCGTGCTGTGGCGTCTGTCGGGGCGCGGCGCCACCGGGCCCGCCGGCTCCTGAGAGATCGTAAACAGGCTCTGAGCGGGCGCCGGCTTCAGCCGCCGTCCCACGCCCGCGCCACCCAGCGCGCGGGCCGGATGTAGTGCAGGCGCTTGTTGCGCCGCCCCGCGAGCGCGTCGGGCGGGTTGACCTCGCCGTGGAAGATGACGATGCGCGCGCCCTGCGGCACGAAGGGCGCGCGCCAGTAATTGCTCGGCCAGGCGGGAATGCACTGGTACTTGAAGCTGGGGCACCAGGCGCCAGGCCAGTAGGCCAGCTTGCCCTGGCGGTGCAGGAAGTGCGAGAGGAAGTGCTGCTCGTTGCGGTGGTGCTTCAGCACCTCGTCCAGGTGGCCGCGGAAGTACGCCAGCACGTCGGCGTGCGCGCCGAGCGTGAAGCGGTAGACCGACGAATTGCCGATGATGCGCGTCCCGAAGCGCCAGAAGCGGGGGTAGTCGCGGATGATGAGGAATTCGCCCGGCAGGCTGAAGAAATCGTCCAGGCTGCCCACGATCACCACGTCCAGGTCGAGGAACAGCGCGGTGCCGCACAAGCCGTGCAGGTCCGCCTCGAAGGTGGTGAGTTTTTTCCACGCGCCGTCGCGCTGGCCGGGCTTGAGCTGCAGGCTCAGCGGCGGAATCGGCAGGCATTGCACTTCGGCGCGAATGCCGCTGGCGTCGTCCGTCAGGCAGACGAAGTCGAATGCGCCGCTCAGGTGGCGCCGCACCATGGCGTAGAGGCGGTTGACGTATTCGGGGCCGTATTTCGTGCCCCACTTCATGCACAGGATGTGGCGCTGCGCCTGGCTCATCGGTCGCCCTGGCGCTTCTTGACGGATTGCTGTTTCGGCTTGGCCCGCTTGACCTGGCCGCCCGCCGTCAGGCGCTGGTTGCCGAGCACGCGCAGCTTCTTGACCTCCGGGCGCTGGCCCGGGCGGCCGAACTTGAGCACCTTGACCTCGCGCGGGCCGGGCAGGCGGTCTTCGTGCGCCGCTTTCTCCTTCGCCGGGAGGGGGCGCCAGAGCACCAGCAGCTTGCCGATGTGCTGCACCGGCGCGGCGCCGAGTTCGTCCGCCAGATGCAGGCAGATCGCCTCGCGCTCGGCGCGGTCGTCGCTGAACACGCGCACCTTGATCAGGCCGTGGGCGTTGAGCGCCGCGTCGACCTCCCGGCGCACGGCGTCGGAGAGGCCCTCGGCGCCGATCAGCACGACGGGGTCGAGGTGGTGCGCCTGGGCGCGGTGCGCGCGCCGTTCGGCGGCGGTCAGGGTTAGTGGGGCCATGATCGTATTATCCCCGCCCATGAGAGTCCAGACCAAGAGCAAGAAGGTGAACAAGGCGTGGCTGCACCAGCACGTCACCGACCCGTACGTCAGGCTCGCGCACAAGGAAGGCTATCGCGCGCGCGCGGCCTACAAGCTCAAGGAGATCGACGAGCGGCTGAAGCTCTTGCGGCCGGGTCAGACGGTGGTCGACCTGGGCAGCGTGCCCGGCGCCTGGTCGCAGTACGTGCGCCACCGGCTCGCGCCCGAGGGCGCCGCGGTGGGCGCGCTGGACGGGCAGGTTTTCGCACTCGACCTGCTGCCGATGGAGCCGATCGAGGGCGTGGGCTTCATCCAGGGCGACTTCCGCGAGCCGGAGGTGCTCGAGCGGCTGCAGCAGGCCCTGCAGGGCCGGCCGGTGGACGTGGTGCTGTCCGACATGGCGCCCAACCTCTCGGGCGTGGCGTCGGCGGATGCGGCGCGCATCTCCGACCTGGTGGAGCTGGCGGTGGATTTCGCCGCCCGGCACCTGAAGGACGAGGGCACGCTGGTCGCCAAGGTGTTCCATGGCGGTGGCTACGAGCAACTGGTGGGACTGTTCCGCCAGCGTTTTCGCAGCGTCAAGCCGCTCAAGCCCAAGGCGTCGCGCGACCAGTCGTCGGAGACCTACCTGGTGGGCCGCGGCCTGCGCTGAACCTGCCGCCGGCAGGGGAAACGGGGGCGCCTGCGGGGTTGAAACGCCTACAATGACCCCCAATTGCCTTCGCAGGATTCTCCCGGAGGCCGTGCCTCGCTCGCAAGTCTGGAGTTGCGCTTGAACAATCAGTGGTTTTCGAAAATTGCCGTGTGGCTGGTCATCGCCATGGTGCTGTTCACGGTGTTCAGGCAATTCGATACCCGCGCGACGATGGGAGCCGGGACGGTCGGGTATTCGGATTTCCTCGAGCAGGTGCGCAGCAACCGCATCCGCAGCGCGACGATCCAGGAAGGCTCCGGCGGCACCGAGATCGTCGCGACCACCACGGACGACCGCAAGATCCGCACCACCGCGACCTATCTGGACCGCGGGCTGGTGGGCGACCTGATCGATCACGACGTCAAGTTCGACGTCAAGCCGCGCGAAGAAGGCTCGCTGCTCATGACGCTGCTCGTGAGCTGGGGGCCGATGCTGCTCTTGATCGGCGTCTGGATCTACTTCATGCGCCAGATGCAGGGCGGCGGCAAGGGCGGCGCCTTCAGCTTCGGCAAGTCCAAGGCGCGCATGCTCGACGAGAACAACAACACCGTCACCTTCGCCGACGTCGCGGGCTGCGACGAGGCCAAGGAGGAGGTCAAGGAGGTCGTGGACTTCCTCAAGGACCCGCAGAAGTACCAGAAGCTCGGCGGCCGCATACCGCGCGGCCTGCTGCTGGTGGGGCCGCCGGGCACCGGCAAGACGCTGCTGGCCAAGTCGATCGCCGGCGAGGCCAAGGTGCCGTTCTTTTCCATCTCGGGCTCGGACTTCGTCGAGATGTTCGTCGGCGTGGGCGCGGCGCGCGTGCGCGACATGTTCGAGAATGCCAAGAAGAACGCGCCGTGCATCATCTTCGTCGACGAGATCGATGCCGTCGGCCGCCAGCGCGGCGCCGGCCTGGGCGGCGGCAACGACGAGCGCGAGCAGACGCTCAACCAGATGCTGGTCGAGATGGACGGCTTCGAGACCAACCTGGGCGTGATCGTGGTCGCCGCCACCAACCGCCCCGACATCCTGGACGCGGCCCTGCTGCGGCCGGGGCGCTTCGACCGGCAGGTGTACGTCACGCTGCCCGACATCCGCGGGCGCGAGCAGATCCTGAACGTGCACATGCGCAAGATCCCCGTGGGCCAGGACGTGAGCCCGAGCGTGATCGCACGCGGCACGCCCGGCATGAGCGGCGCCGACCTGGCCAACCTGTGCAACGAGGCGGCCCTGATGGCGGCGCGGCGCAATGCCCGCGTGGTCGAGATGCAGGACTTCGAGAAGGCCAAGGACAAGATCATCATGGGCCCCGAGAGGAAGAGCATGGTGATGCCCGAGGACGAACGGCGCAACACCGCCTACCACGAGAGCGGCCACGCCCTCATCGGCCGCCTGCTGCCCAAGTGCGATCCGGTGCACAAGGTCACCATCATTCCGCGCGGCCGGGCGCTGGGCGTGACCATGGCGCTGCCCGAGAGAGACCGCTACTCGTACGACAAGGAGTACATGCTCAACCAGATAGCGATGCTGTTCGGCGGGCGCATCGCCGAGGAAGTCTTCATGCACCAGATGACCACGGGTGCCAGCAACGACTTCGAGCGCGCCACGCAGATCGCGCGCGACATGGTGATGCGCTATGGCATGACCGAGGCGCTCGGGCCCATGGTCTACGCCGAGAACGAGGGCGAAGTGTTCCTCGGCCGCTCGGTCACCAAGACGACCAACATCTCCGAGGAAACCATGCAGAAGGTGGACGCCGAGGTGCGCCGCATCATCGACGAGCAGTACAGCCTGGCGCGCGGCCTGATCGAGGACAACCAGGACAAGATGCACGCCATGGCCAAGGCGCTGCTCGACTGGGAGACCATCGACGGCGAGCAGCTCGACGACATCATGGCGGGCAGGGATCCGCGCCCGCCCAAGGACTGGACGCCGCGCACGCCACCCTCGGACAGCGGCGGCCCGGGCAGCTCGCCCGCGGTCAAGACCGATCCGGCGCCCACGGTGGCGTGAGCCGGCGGACAGACGAACGACGGGGCGCAAGCCCCGTTTCTACGACCGGGCCTTCCCGCGCATGATCTGGCAGACCACCCGTTACGCCGTGGATGTGGCGCGGCCGCGCGTCATGGGTATCGTCAATGTCACGCCCGACTCGTTTTCCGACGGCGGCGAGCACGCCGGCGCGCAGGCGGCATGCGCGCACTGCGAGCGCCTGGTGCGCGAAGGCGCCGACATCCTGGACATCGGCGGCGAGTCGACCCGGCCCGGCAGCCCGCCGCTGCCGCTGGCCGAAGAGCTGGCGCGCGTGCTGCCGGTGGTGCGTGCCGCGCTGGGCATGGGCGTGCCGGTGTCGGTCGACACCTACAAGCCGCAGGTGATGCAGGCCGTGCTCGACCTGGGCGTGGACATCATCAACGACGTCCGGGCGCTGCGCCAGCCGGGTGCCGCCGAGCTGGTCGCGCGCCACGGCGCGTGCGGCGTTTGCCTGATGCACATGCACCGCGATCCGCAGACCATGCAGCTGGCGCCCATGGAGGGCGATGCCGTGGCGCAGGTGCTCTCTTTCCTGCAGCACGCGGCGCAGGACCTGCTTGGGCTGGGGGTCGAAAAGCATCGCATTGCGATCGATCCCGGCATTGGCTTCGGCAAGACCGTGGCGCAGAATTTCGCCCTGCTTGCACGCCAGCGCGAACTGGTGGCCGCGGGCTACCCGCTGGTGGCGGGCTGGTCGCGCAAGTCGTCCCTGGGCGCGGTCACCGGCCTGCCGGTGGGCGAGCGCGTGGTGGCCAGCGCGGTCGCGGCGGTGCTGGCGGTGCAGCTGGGCGCGGCCGTCGTGCGCGTGCACGACGTGAAGGAAACGGTCGCGGCCCTGGCCGTATGGCGTGCGATGCAGGAACCAACCACGACAGAGGGAGAGGGACGATGACGCGCACCTATTTCGGCACCGACGGCATTCGCGGCACCGTCGGCCAGCCGCCGATCACACCGGATTTCGTGCTGCGCCTGGGGCATGCCGTAGGGCAGGTGCTGCGCCGCGAGGAGCCGCGCGCGACGGTGCTGATCGGCAAGGACACCCGCATCTCGGGCTACATGCTCGAATCGGCGCTGGAATCGGGCTTCAACTCCGCCGGGGTCGACGTGGTGCTGCTCGGCCCGCTGCCCACGCCGGGCGTGGCTTACCTCACGCGCGCGCTGCGCGCCAGCCTGGGCGTGGTGATCTCCGCCAGCCACAACCCGTTCGGCGACAACGGCATCAAGTTCTTCAGCGCCCGGGGCTCCAAGCTGCCCGATGCCTGGGAGCGGGAGGTGGAGGCGGCGCTGGCGCTGGAGCCCGCCTGGGTCGGCTCGGCGGAGCTGGGCAAGGCGCGTCGCCTCGACGATGCGGCGGGGCGCTACATCGAGTTCTGCAAGAGCACCTTCGCGCACGAGCTGTCGCTGCGCGGTCTGAAGATCGTCGTCGATGCGGCGCACGGCGCGGCCTACCACATCGCGCCCAAGGTGTTCCACGAGCTCGGCGCCGAGGTGATCGCGATCGGCTGCGCGCCCGACGGCCTGAACATCAACGACGGCGTCGGCGCGACGCACCCCGATGCGCTGGTGCGCTCGGTGCGCGCCAACCACGCGGACCTCGGCGTCGCGCTCGACGGCGACGCCGACCGCGTGCAGATGGTGGACGCGGCCGGGCGCCTGTACAACG
Source organism: Pseudomonadota bacterium (assembly GCA_963205335.1). Taxonomy (GTDB): domain Bacteria; phylum Pseudomonadota; class Gammaproteobacteria; order Burkholderiales; family Burkholderiaceae_C; genus Comamonas_C. The sequence continues at coordinate 36,426 of CAUJIM010000099.1, read as the reverse complement.
GCGACGAGCTGCTGTACGCCATCGCCGCCGAGCGGCTCGACCGGGGCGAGAGCGTGCCCGGCGTCGTCGGTACGCTGATGAGCAACATGGCGGTGGAGCAGGCGCTGGCGCGGCGCGGGGTCGAGTTCGTGCGCGCCAAGGTGGGCGATCGCTACGTGCTCGAGGAGTTGCTCGCGCGCGGCTGGCTGCTCGGCGGCGAGGGCTCGGGCCACCTGCTGGCGCTCGACAGGCACAGCACCGGCGACGGCCTGGTGAGCGCGCTGCAGGTGCTGCAGGCTTGCGTGCGCAGCGGCAAGACGCTGGCGCGGCTGCTCGGCGAGGTCGCGCTGTTCCCGCAGGTGCTGCTCAACGTGCGCCTGAATCCGGGGCAGGACTGGCAAGGCAATGCCATGCTGGCGCAGGCCACGCGCGAAGTGCGCGACGAACTGGGCGCGCGGGGCAGGGTGCTGGTGCGCGCCAGCGGCACGGAGCCGCTGCTGCGCGTGATGGTCGAGGCGAGCGACGAGGCGCAGGCCAACCGCTGCGCGCGCCGGCTCGCGGAGGCTGCGCGCGCCGGCTGAAGCGTGCCAGGGGGGTGTCGGCACCGGCCGCGCATGTCTGTCGAATGCCTGGGAGGGCGCCATGGAGAAAAGCGAAGATCTGCAGTCCTTGCTGCAGCGGTTCGAGCAGCTCAACGAGGTCGGCGCGGCGCTCTCGCGCGAGCGGGACCTGGGGCAGCTGCTCGAACGCATCCTGGAGACCGCGCAGACGCTCACCCGCGCCGACGGCGGAACGCTGTACCGCGTCACCGACGATGGCCGCGCGCTGTCCTTTGCGCTGCTGCGCACGCGTTCGCTGGGGATACGCGGGGGCGGGCAGGGCGAAGAGCCTCTCGACTTTCCGGACCTGCCGCTGCACCTGCCCGATGGCGCGCCCAACGACAGCCTGATCGCCGTGCACGCGGCGGTGCACGAGACCACGGTCGTGGTGGCCGATGCCTACGACAACGCGGCCTTCGACTTCGCCGGCACGCGCGCGTTCGACCAGCGCACCGGCTACCACTCGCAATCGTTTCTCACCGTGCCGATGAAGAACCACTACGGCGAGCTGATCGGCGTGCTGCAGCTCATCAACGCGCTCGACGCGCGCACCGGGCGGGTGCGCGCGTTCTCGCGCTCGGCGCAGCGGATCGCCGAGTCGCTGGCGTCGCAGGCCGCGATCGCGCTCACCAACCGCCAGCTCATCGACCAGCTCGAGCACCTGTTCGAGTCCTTCGTCAACCTGATCAACCAGGCGATCGACGAGAAATCACCCTACACCGGCGCGCACTGCCAGCGCGTGCCGGTGCTCGCGATGATGCTGGCGGAGGCGGCGCATGCGACGACGCAGGGGCCGCTGGCGCGCTTCTCGATGAACGACCGCGATCGCTACGAGCTCAAGATGGCCGGCATGCTGCACGACTGCGGCAAGATCACCACGCCGGTGCACGTGGTCGACAAGGCGACCAAGCTGCAGACCATTTACGACCGCATCGGCGTGATCGATGCGCGCTTCGAGGTGCTCGAGCGCGACGCGGAAATCGAGATGCTGCGCGGCCAGCTCGCCCTGCGCCCTGTAACCGACGCGGCGGCCGAGGCGCGGCTCGCCGAAGGGCTCAAGAGCGCCCGCCAGGGGCTGCGGCAGGAGCGCGACTTCCTGCGCCGCTGCAACCTGGGCGGCGAGGCCATGCAGGCGGGCGAGCAGGAGCGCGTACGCACGATCGGCACCACGCGCCAGTGGCGCAACCCCGAGGGCGTGCGCACCAACCTGCTCACGAGCGACGAGATGGAGAACCTGACGATTGGCGTGGGCACGCTGACGCAGGCCGAGCGCGACGTGATCAACCACCACATCGTCAGCACCATCCGCATGCTCGAGAGCCTGCCCTGGCCCAGGCACCTGCGCAACGTGCCCGAGTACGCCGGCGGGCACCACGAGCGCATGGACGGCAAGGGCTACCCGCGCGGCCTCACGCGCGAGGAGATGTCGTGGCAGGCGCGCATGCTCGGCATCGTCGACATCTTCGAGGCGCTCACCGCCGCGGACCGTCCCTACAAGCACGGCATGAAGCTGTCGCAGGCCCTGGCCATCATGCGCACCATGGCCGCCGACGGCCACATCGACCCCGATCTGTTCGAGGTGTTCGAGCGCGAGCAGGTCGGCGTGCGCTACGCCAGGCAGTTCCTCGACCCGCAGCAGATCGACCTGTAGCGCCGCCGGCGCGGCGCTCAGCTGAGCAGCCGCGACGAGCGCGGCACGTGCGCCATCAGGAACTCCATCTGGTCGGCCAGGATGCGCCGGTTGCGCAGGATGAAGTCTTCCCAGAGGCTGGGCACGTAGGGGGCGTACAGCAGCGGCATGTGCGCCTGCTCGGGCGTGCGCGAGGCCTTGCGGTGGTTGCACGCGCGGCATGCCGTGACCACGTTCATCCAGTGGTTGGCGCCGTGCTGCGCCACCGGCACGATGTGCTCGCGGGTCAGGTCCTCCTCGGCGAAACGGCCGCCGCAGTAGGCGCAGACGTTGCGGTCGCGCGCGAACAGCTTGCCGTTGGTCAGGCCGGGCTGCAGGTCGAAGGGGTTGATGTCCGGCACGCCGCGCGTGCCGATGATGCTGCTCACGGCGATCTGCGACTGCAGGCCGGTGACGGCGTTGTGCCCGCCGCGAAACAGCGCCACCCGCGCGCCCAGCTCCCAGCGCACCTCGCCCGCGGCGTAGTGCGTCACCGCCTGTTCCAGCGTGATCCACGATTGCGGCAGTCCCTGCGCCGACAGCTTCAAGACTTTCACCCAGGCTCCCTTGCGAAACCCGCACAGCCAGACGACGGCAACGATCCGGGCGGCGCGCGCTGTGCGACAGGCGCCGCTGCTGCACAATATACTCCGTTTCGGATGGAAATATGGCGTCAGCGCTTGTCGGCTGAGCGCACCAAGCTATTAAAAACAAAGCGATGTAATGAAAATCTTCCACGGTTTGCGCGCCAGCGGCATCGCCGACGCCTGCGCGCTGACCATCGGCAACTTCGACGGCGTGCACCGCGGCCACCAGGCGATGCTGGCGCTGCTCGCCAACGAGGCGCGCCACCGCGGCGTGCCGAGCTGCGTGCTCACCTTCGAGCCGCACCCGCGCGACTACTTCGCCGCCGTGCAGCGCAAGCCCGATCTGGCCCCGGCGCGCATCGGCACGCTGCGCGACAAGCTGGCCGAGCTGGCGCGCTGCGGCGTCGAGCAGACGGTGGTGCTGCGCTTCAACCGGGAGCTGGCGGCGCTGCCGGCGCAGGCCTTCATCGACGACGTGGTGGTGCGCGGCCTGGGCGCGCGCTACGTACTCGTGGGCGACGACTTCCGCTTCGGCGCCAGGCGCGTCGGGGACTACGCGCTGCTGGACGCGGCCGGGCGCGCGCAGGGCTTCGACGTGGCGCGCATGATGAGCTACGAGGTGCATGGCGAGCGCGTCTCCAGCACGGCGGTGCGCACGGCGCTGGCTGCCGGCGACATGCAGGCGGTCGAGCGGCTGCTGGGCCGGCCCTACGCCATCTCCGGCCACGTGGTGCGCGGGCGCCAGCTCGGCCGTACGCTGGGCGCGAGCGGCGCGGGGGCGGGCGACGGCTTTCGCACGCTCAACCTGCGCTTCTCGCACTGGAAGCCGGCGGCCGGCGGCATCTTCGCGGTGCTGGTGCACGGCCTGGCGGACGCGCCCCTGCAGGGCGTGGCCAACCTGGGCGTGCGCCCCTCGATCGATCCGCGCGACGTGAACGCCGGGCGCGTACTGCTCGAGACCCATTGCCTCGACTGGCCCGCGCACCTGGGGCCGGAGGGGGGCTACGGTAAAATCGTGCGCGTGGAGCTGCTGCACAAATTGCACGACGAACTCAGGTACGACGGCCTCGCGGCGCTCGCCGCCGGCATAGCGCGCGACTGCGAGGAGGCGCGCGCGTACTTCGCCACCACCTGGGCGCAGACCCGCCGCCAGACCACGCGCGACCGAATTTGACGGGGCCGCCTTCGCCCCTGCCATGCCCCCTTTGTCGTTCGGGCCGAGCGCCCGAAGCGTCTCCGTTTTGAAGGTTTCCCCCATGTCCGATTCCAAGTCCAAGCACGCGCCCGAGAGCGCCTACCGCGCCACGCTCAACATGCCGGATACGCCGTTCCCGATGCGCGGCGACCTGCCCAGGCGCGAGCCCGGCTGGGTCAAGACGTGGAACGAGCAAGGCCTGTACAAGACGCTGCGCGATGCCCGCCATGGCGCGCCCAAGTTCATCCTGCACGACGGCCCGCCGTACGCCAACGGCCAGATCCACATCGGCCACGCGGTCAACAAGATCCTCAAGGATATGATCGTCAAGGCGCGCCAGCTCGCGGGCTTCGACGCGCTCTATACCCCCGGCTGGGACTGCCATGGCCTGCCGATCGAGAACGCGATCGAGAAGCAGCATGGCCGCAACCTGCCGCGCGACGAGATGCAGGCGCGGGGCCGCGCCTTCGCCACCGAGCAGATCGCGCAGCAGATGCAGGACTTCCAGCGCCTGGGCGTGCTCGGCGAGTGGGAGCATCCCTACAAGACCATGGACTTCGCCAACGAGGCGGGGGAGCTGCGCGCGCTCAAGCAGGTGATGCAGCGCGGCTTCGTCTACCGGGGCCTCAAGCCCGTGTACTGGTGCTTCGACTGCGGCTCGTCGCTGGCCGAATTCGAGATCGAGTACCAGGACAAGGGCAGCCAGACGCTGGACGTGATGTTCCCCGCGGCCGACCCCGGCCGGCTGGCCGCGGCCTTCGGGCTGCCCCGGCTGGACAAGCCCGCGTTCGCCGTGATCTGGACCACGACGGCGTGGACCATTCCGGCCAACCAGGCGCTCAACGTCAACCCGCAGCTCGAATACAGCCTGGTCGATACCGAACGCGGCCTGCTCGTCGTCGCCTCGGCGCTGGTCGGCAAGTGCCTGGAGCGCTGGCAGCTCGAAGGCAAGGTGCTCGCCGCCACGCTGGGCGAGAAGCTCGACCACATGCCGTTCAGGCACCCGCTGGCGCACGTGGACAAAGGGTTCGACCGGCTCTCGCCCGTCTACCTGGCCGACTACGCCACGGCCGAGGACGGCACCGGCATCGTGCACAGCGCGCCCGCCTATGGCGTGGAGGACTTCAACTCCTGCGTCGCCAACGGCATGCGCTACGAGGACATCCTCAACCCGGTGCAGGGCAACGGCGTCTATGCGCCGGAGCTCGGCATGTTCGCCGGGCAGTTCATCTGGAAGGCGGTGCCCGTCATCATCGACGCGCTCAAGGTGGCCGGGCGGCTGCTCGACACCCGCGCGCTGACGCACAGCTACCCGCACTGCTGGCGCCACAAGTCGCCCGTGATCTACCGCGCCGCGGCGCAGTGGTTCGTGCGCATGGACGAGGGCGAGGGCGTGTTCACCGATCCCGCGCAAAAACCCGCGCAGACGCTGCGCCAGATTGCGCTGGCAGCTATCGAAAACACCAGCTTCTACCCCGAGAACGGCAAGGCGCGGCTGCGCGACATGATTGCCGGGCGGCCCGACTGGTGCATCTCGCGCCAGCGCTCCTGGGGCGTGCCGCTGCCCTTCTTCCTGCACAAGGATTCGGGCGAGCTGCACCCGCGCACCCTGGAGATCATCGACCGGGCGGCAGAGATCGTGGAACAGGGCGGCATCGAGGCCTGGAGCCGCGCCACGGCCGAGGACATCCTGGGTGCCGAGGACGCCCGGGCCTACACCAAGAGCACCGACATCCTGGAAGTCTGGTTCGACTCCGGCTCCACCTTCTGGCACGTGCTGCGCGGCACGCACCCGCACCTGCACCACGACCAGGGCCCGGAGGCCGACCTGTACCTGGAGGGGCACGACCAGCACCGCGGGTGGTTCCACTCGTCGCTGCTGCTCGCCAGCGCGATCTACGGCCGCGCGCCCTACCGCGGGCTGCTGACGCACGGCTTCACCGTGGACGGGCAGGGCAAGAAGATGAGCAAGTCGCTCGGCAACACCATCTCGCCGCAGGAGGTGAGTTCCCGCCTGGGCGCGGAGATCATCCGCCTGTGGTGCGCCGCCACCGACTACTCGGGCGACCTGGCGATCGACGACAAGATCCTGGCGCGCGTGGTCGACGCCTACCGCCGCATCCGCAACACGCTGCGCTTCCTGCTGGCCAACGTGAGCGACTTCGATCCGGCCCGGGACGCCGTGCCCGCGGCCGACATGCTCGAGATCGACCGCTGGGCGCTGGCGCGCGCCGCGCAGCTGCAGCAGGAGATCCTGGCGCACTACGAGGTCTACGAGTTCCACCCGGTGGTGGCCAGGCTGCAGCTCTTCTGCTCGGAAGACCTGGGGGGCTTCTACCTCGACGTGCTCAAGGACCGGCTCTACACCACCGGCGCCAGGAGCCTGGCGCGGCGCAGCGCGCAGACCGCGCTGTGGCAGATCACCCACGCCATGCTGCGCTGGATGGCGCCGTTCCTCTCGTTCACCGCCGAAGAGGCGTGGAAGGTCTTCGGCGGCGCCGGGTCGATCTTTGCGCAGACCTACCAGACGCTGGCCGAGCCCGACGAGGCGCTGCTCGCCCGGTGGGCGCGCATCCGCGAGCTGCGCGACGCGGTGAACAGGGAGATCGAGCACCAGCGCGAGGCGGGCGTCGTCGGCTCGTCGCTGCAGGCCGAGGTCGGCCTCACGGTGGCGCCGCAGGACCACGCGCTGCTCGCCAGCCTGGGCGACGACCTGAAGTTCGTCTTCATCGTTTCAGCTATCGCTTTGGAAGCTGGCGGCGCGCTCCAGGCAAGCGTTAGCGCCAGCAAACATGCCAAATGCGAGCGCTGCTGGCACTACCGCGCCGACGTCGGCCACGACGCGGCCCACCCCACGCTCTGCGGGCGCTGCACCAGCAACCTCTACGGCGGCGGCGAGCGCCGCGAGCACGCCTGATGGCCGCCGGGCAGGGCGCGGCGCGCGGTGCCTGGCCCTGGCTGGCCTGGGCGCTGCTGCTGCTGGCGCTCGACCAGGCGAGCAAGGCGCTGATCCTGCGCCACTACCAGCTGGGCGACGCGACGCCCGTCACGGGTTTCTTCAACATCGTGCGGGCGCACAACAGCGGCGCGGCGTTCTCCTTCCTGGCCGGGGCGGACGGCTGGCAGCGCTGGCTCTTCGTCGCCATCGGCGTGGTCGTCGGGGCGTTCATCGTCTGGCAGCTGGTGCGCCATCCGGGCCAGCGCCTGTACGCCTTCGCGCTGGCCAGCATCCTGGGCGGCGCGGCGGGCAACGTGGTGGACCGGCTGCAGCACGGCTACGTGGTCGATTTCCTCGACTTCCACTGGCCGCTGCTCTCGGGCCTGTTCTACGGCGGGCATTTCCCGGCGTTCAACCTGGCCGATTCGGCGATCACCGTGGGCGCGGCCTGCCTGATCCTTGACGAGGTGCTGCGCGCGCGGCGACGCTGAGCGCGCCGCGCCCGCTGGCGCCGTAGGCGGTCGGCGTTGCGTCGTCGGTCACGTTCTTCGGCAGCACGCCGTTCGCTGTGACGACCCAGCGTGGTGGATGGGTCCCCCGTCCCTGGCTCGATGACATGGGGGCGTTGCCTGCGTGCTTGCGCTACGGTGTGGCGGGGCGGGCCGGTGCACCACGGCGCGGGGTATGCTGCAAGATTGCATGCGCGGCGGCATGGGGGCCGGCGGCGCGTTGTCGGAGCGCATGCGCGCTCTCTGGGGGAACATGAAGCATCTGTTGAATCTGCTGGCCGGGATCGCGCTGCTGATCTGGGGCATGCACCTGGTGCGCACCGGCGTGCTGCGGGTGTTCGGTGCCAGCCTGCGCGCCTGGCTGGCCAAGAGCCTGGGCAACCGCTTCACCGCGGCGCTGTCGGGCATCGGCATCACCGCGCTGGTGCAGTCGAGCACGGCGACGGCGCTGATGACGGCGTCGTTCGTCGGCCAGGGGCTGATTTCGCTGCCCGCGGCGCTGGCGGTGATGCGCGGCGCGGACATCGGCACCGCGCTGATGGCGGTGCTGCTCTCGCTCGATCTGTCGTGGCTCTCGCCGATGTGCATCTTCGTCGGCGTGGTGCTGTTCATCACGCGCCAGGCGAGCACCGCGGGGCGCGTGGGGCGCATCTTCATCGGCCTGGGGCTGATGCTGCTGGCGCTGGAGCGCATCGTGCAGGCGAGCGACCCGATGCTGGCCTCGCCGATCACGCCGCTGGTGCTCTCCGCGATGGGCAACGATCTGCTGGCCAAGATCTTCATCGGCGCGGTGCTGGCCATCGTCTCCTACTCCAGCCTGGCGGTGGTGCTGCTGATCGCGGCGATGGCGGCCTCGCAGGTGGTGCCGGTGGACATGGCGCTGGGTCTGGTGCTGGGTGCCAACCTGGGCAACGGCCTGGCGGCGGTGCTGACCATGGCGCGCTCGGAGGCCGAGGTGCGCCAGGTGACCGTGGGCAACCTGCTGTTCAAGACCATGGGCGTGGCGGTGATGGCGCCCTTCGTCGGCCTGTGGCTGGCCTACGTGCAGCCGCACATGCCGGGCGTGGCGCACGGCGTGGTGCTGTTCCACCTGGCGTACAACGTGATCATCAGCGTGGGCTTCATCGGCCTGACGCAGTGGGTGGCGCGGCTGGTGGCGCGGCTCCTGCCCAAACCGGCGCAGACGCAGGGCTACCGCCCGCGCCATCTCGACCCTTCCGCGCTCTCCACGCCGTCGCTGGCGATGGCGCTGGCGGTGCGCGAGGCGCTGCACCAGGCGGACGTGGTGGAGAACATGCTGGTGGGCGTGATGGACGTGATCCGCCGCAACGACGAGGCGCTGGCGCAGCGGCTGTGCAAGATGGACGACGAGGTCGACCAGCTCTACGCCGCGATCAAGTACTACCTGACCAAGATCCCGCGCGACGACCTGGGCGAGAAGGAGAGCCGGCGCTGGGCCGACATCATCAGCTTCACGATCAACATGGAGCAGATCGGCGACATCGTCGAGCGCATCGTGCAGGACGTCGAGGAGAAGAAGATCGCCAAGGGGGTGGAGTTCTCCGAGGCCGGCATGGCCGAGATCGGCGACCTGCACCAGCGCCTGGTGAGCAACCTGCGCCTGAGCATGGGCGTGTTCCTCGACGGCACGGTGCGCGACGCGCAGCGCCTGCTGGAGGAAAAGGGGCACTTCCGCGCGCTCGAGCGCACCTACGCCGCCAACCACCTCGCGCGCCTGGCCGACCGCGCCACGCAGAGCATGGAGACGAGCTCGCTGCACATCGACCTGCTGTCGGACCTGCGGCGCATCAACTCGCTGATCAGCGCCACCGCCTACCCCATCCTGGAGCAGGCGGGCGCGCGGCCCGGCGCCGGCGAGCGCGCCCGGGGGCACGAGGGCGGCCTGCCGGTGGGCGACGAGCGGCTGTGAGCTGCTACCAGCCATAGTACGCCGCCAGCACCAGCGCCGCCTCGGGCGTGAAAACGCCTTGCGCCAGGCGTTCGCGCACCTGCGCGTGGCTCCAGCATTCGAAGCGCTCGACCTCGCCGTCCTGGTTGGCGGGCAGGGTGCCCGCGGGCAGCGTGGCGGACCACCAGGTGATGCGCTCGCGCAGATGGCCCAGGCACGGGCCGCCCTCGTCGCTGGGCTGGTCGAGCCACAGCGGCGTGCCCTCGCGCAGCCCGGCGAGGGCGTCGACCGCCAGCCCGGCTTCTTCCCGCGTTTCGCGCGCCAGTGCCTGCGCGGGCGTGTCGGCGGCGCTGACCATGCCGCCCATCAGCGTGTCCCACTCGCCCGGGCGGTAGGCCTTGGAGAACGAGCGCTGCTGCAGCCACAGGCCGGCGCCGCCGGCGGCCACGCCGACGAGGTGCACCGCGTCGGTGGCGATGCCCAGCGGGCGCACCGCGCCGCGCTCTATCGTGCCCATCCTCCGGCCCCGCGCATCGCACACGGCGAGCTGCTCGCCGCGCCACGGGCCGCAGCAGCCGGCTGCGCGCAGCGCCTCGGCCAGGGCGTTGAGCGCGGCGCTGGCGTCGCTGCCCTGCAAGTGCCAGGCGGGCGCGCCGTCGTGCTCCTCCAATGAGAGCTGATGGCGCTTGTCCAGCAAGCGCTGGGGGCCGATTCTTTCAATAATTTCTGGAGCGACGGAGCCGATCTGCGCATCGTCCACGCGCAGCGCGACGCGCGCCTGCGCCGGGCCGCACGCGGCCTGCGCGCGGGTCTGCGCCAGCCATGCGGGGGGCGGGCTCACGGCAGCGTCAGGATGGTGCAGCCGGTGGTCTTGCGCGCCTCCAGGTCGCGGTGCGCCTGCTGCACGTCGGCGAGCGCGTGGCGCTGGCCGATGTGGATCTTCACCTGCCCGCCGGCCACCACGTCGAACAGGTCGTCGGCCATGGCCTGCGTCGACGCGCGCGTGGCCATGTGGGTGAACAGCGTCTGGCGCGTGACGTAGAGCGAGCCCTTGGCGCCCAGGATGCCGGGGGCGAACGGCGGCACCGGGCCGGAGGCATTGCCGAAGCTCACCATCAGGCCGAACGGGCGCAGGCACGAGAGCGAGCCTTCCCAGGTGTCCTTGCCGACCGAGTCGTAGACCACCTTCACCCCCTTGCCGCCAGTGATCTCCCTGACGCGCGCGGCGAAGTCCTCACTGGCGTAGTTGATGGCGTGGGCCGCGCCGTTGGCCAGCGCCAGCGCGCATTTTTCGTCGCTGCCCGCCGTGCCTATCAACTGCAGGCCCAGCGCCCTGGCCCATTGGCAGGCGATCAGGCCGACGCCCCCGGCGGCCGCATGGAACAGCACGAAGTCGCCCGGCTCCAGCCCCTCGACCGGACGGGCCTTCTTGAGCAGGTAGTGCGCCGTCAGGCCCTTGAGCATCATCGCCGCGCCGGTGTCGAAGTCGATCGCGTCGGGCAGCCGGCAGAGCGTGAGCGCGGGCACCACGCGCGCCTCGCAGTAGCTGCCGGGCGGCCCGCCGGCATAGGCCGCGCGGTCGCCCACGGCCAGGTGTGTGACGCCGGGGCCGACGGCCTCGATCACGCCCGAGGCTTCCGAGCCCAGGCCGCCGGGCAGCTGCATGGCGTACAGCCCGGTGCGGAAGTACACGTCGATGAAGTTCAGCCCGATCGCGCGGTGGCGGATGCGTACCTCGCCGGGACCGGGCTCGCCGACGGGCACGTCGACCAGTTCGAGGACTTCGGGGCCGCCGTGCTGGCGGATCTGGACGGCGCGGACCATGGGCGTGTTCTCCTGGAAAAATCGGGGGCGGATGGGCCGATCGTGCCACGTTTGCCCCTGCAGCGCGGCCGTCGACAAGACGTTACAGTCGCAGGCTCCATGGCCCAGCGCATCAGCCCCTCCACCATCGTCATGCTCACCATCCCGCCGCTGCTGTGGGCGGGCAACGCGGTCGTCGGCCGCATGGTGCATGCGCTGGTCGGGCCGTCGATGCTCAACTTCCTGCGCTGGCTGTTCGCCTTTCTCATACTGCTGCCGCTGGCGTGGCGGGTGCTGCGGCCTTCGGGCAGCGTCTGGCGCCACTGGCGGCGCTACACGATGCTGGGGCTGCTGGGCATCGGCAGCTACAACGCGCTGCAGTACCTGGCGCTGCAAACCTCCACGCCGGTGAACGTGACGCTGGTGGCGGCGGGTCTGCCGGTGTGGATGCTGGCCGTCGGCGCGCTGTTCTTCCAGGCGCCGGTGGGCCGCAGGCAGATGCTGGGCGCGGTGCTGTCGATCGCCGGCGTGCTGCTGGTGCTGAGCCGCGGCGACTGGCAGCAGCTGGTGGCGCTGCGGCTGGTGCCGGGCGACCTCTACATGGTGCTGGCGACCATCGCCTGGGCGTTCTACAGCTGGCTGCTGCTGGGCACGGACGAGCCGCGCGACATCCGCGCCAGCTGGAGCGCGTTCCTGATGGCGCAGCTGGTGTTCGGCCTGGGCTGGTCGGGCGCGTTCGCCGCGGCCGAGTGGACGCTGGGCGGCTACCACCAGATCACCTGGGGCTGGCCGCTGGCGGCGGCGCTGGCCTTCATCGCGCTCGGGCCCGCGGTGCTGGCCTACCGCTTCTGGGGCGAGGGCGTGGGCCGCGGCGGGCCGGTGCTGGCGGGCTTTTTCCTCAACCTCACGCCACTGTTCGCGGCGCTGATGTCGGCGGCCTTCCTGGGCGAGCTGCCGCACGCCTACCACGGGCTGGCGTTCGCGTTGATCGTCGGCGGCATCGTGGCCACTTCGCGGCGCGGATAGGCGCTGCGACGCGCGGCCAGCGCCCGGAGATGGCTTACGCCACGGCCTCGAACGGTTCGATGGACTCCAGTTCTTCCGCGAGCTCCATTCTGGCGATGTCGGCGTCGTACTGGCCTTGGAGGTTCATCCAGAACTCGGCGGAGGTGCCGAAGAAGCGGGCCAGCCGCAGGGCCGTATCGGCCGTGATCGAGCGGCCGTCCTTGATGATGGCTGCGATGCGGGTTTGCGGGACATGGATGGCTTGGGCCAGCCGGTATTGGGTCAGGCCCATGGGCTCCAGGAATTCCGTGGCGAGGATTTCGCCGGGGGTCGGCAGGGCAAGTTGCTTGGTCATGGTCCGCACTCCTGTGCTTTGTCCATCGACGCTCGGGCGTCAGTGGTAATCGACGATTTCGACCTCTTTCGGTCCTTCTGGCGTCCACACGAAACACACGCGCCACTGAGCATTGATGCGGATGCTGTGCTGGCCTTCCCGGTCGCCCCTCAGTGCTTCGAGCCGGTTGCCGGGAGGAATCCGCAGATCCTGCAGCACATGGGCGGCGTGCAGGATGCGCAGCTTTTTCAGGGCAGCCGTCTCGATATTCGCCCAGCGGCGCACCCGCTCGAGGTCAAACAGGGCTTGTGTCTCGGGGCACCTGAAGGATTGAATCGACATGGATGGAAGAATGCTAACGCACGACGGTATTAACGTCAAACGTTGGTATCCTCGAGTGCACCCATCCACCTGACCCGCTTCGGCGGGTTTTCACTTGGCGCGATGCGCAGGCGTATGCCTCAGGCGCTGTGTGCCGATGCCTGGTGGGCCCAGCGGCGCTGTGCCGCGAACACCGCGTTGGGGTAGGGCGCCTGGCCGCGGCTGCCGTTGTAGCGGCCCAGCGCCATGTACAGGTCGCCGTTCTCGCGGTCGAGGTAGTGGCGCAGGATGACGCAGCCGAAGCGCAGGTTGGTCTGCTGGTGGAACAGCTTGCCGGGGTCGCCGTCGCCGATCAGGCGCGACCAGAACGGCATCACCTGCATGTAGCCGCGCGCGCCCGCGGAAGAGACGGCGAACTTGCGGAAGGCGCTCTCGACCTGGATCAGCCCGAGTACCAGCGAGACGTCCAGCCCGGCGCGCTTGGCCTCGTACCAGACGGTCTGCAGGAAGTCGCGCCGCAGCTCCCATTCCGGCTTGCGCGGGCGCAGGCGGTCGCTCATGGCGGCGAGCCAGCGCAGGTAGCCGATGCGCGCCTCGGTGCTGGCGAAGAGCGGCTCGGGGGGGGCGAGGTCGGCGACGGCGGCGCTGAGCGCGCCGCGCACCGCGTCGGCCAGCGGCTCCTCGACCTGGCCGCCCGCATGCGCACTGCCGGGTGCGCCCAGCCACAGTCCCGGTGCGCCGGCGAGCGCCCACAGCGCCGCACGCCGGGTCGGCGGGCGTGGCCGGGGCGGGGCGGCGGTCGTCATGCGGTGATGCGCTCCCGCAGGAGCGCAGCGATGTCGGCCAGCGCCACGCGCGTGGCCTCGGCGTCGCGCCGGTGCTGGTATTCCACCTGGCCGTCCTTCAGCCCCCGGTCGGAGAGCACGACGCGGTGCGGCACGCCGATCAGCTCCCAGTCGGCGAACATCGCGCCGGGGCGCTCGCCGCGGTCGTCGAGCACGGTGTCGATGCCCAGCGCCAGCAGGTCGTCGTGCAGCTTCTCCGCGGCGGCCCTGACCGTGTCGCTGCGGTCCATGCCGATCGGGCAGAGCACCACGGTGAAGGGCGCGATCGCATCGGGCCAGATGATGCCGCGCTCGTCGTGGTTCTGCTCGATGGCGGCGGCGGGCAGGCGGGTGATGCCGATGCCGTAGCAGCCCATCTCGAAGAACGCGGGCTTGCCGTCCTCGGCCAGGAAGGTGGCGTTCATGGCCCGGGAATACTTGGTGCCGAGGTAGAACACGTGGCCGATCTCGATGCCGCGCTCGATCGCCAGCGCTCCCTTGCCGTCCGGCGAAGGGTCGCCCGCGACCACGTTGCGCAGGTCGGCCACCAGGTCGGGCTCGGGCAGGTCGCGGCCCCAGTTGACGCCGGTGACGTGGAAGTCTTCCTGGTTGGCGCCGCAGATCCAGTCGGCCATCGCGGCGACTTCGCGGTCGGCGACGATCCTGACCGGCTTCTTCAGGTCCAGCGGGCCGAGGTAGCCGGGCTTGGCGCCGAAATGCTCCTCGATCTCGGCCACGGTGGCAAAACGGAACCCCGCGTCCAGCCCGGGCAGCTTGGACACCTTGACCTCGTTCATGTCGTGGTCGCCGCGCAGCAGCAGCAGCCAGAGCTGCGCGCGCGGCACGTCGCCGGATTCGCCGGTCTCGTCGGTGGCGAGCACCAGCGATTTCACTGTGGATCGGAGCGGCACGCCGAGCAGCTCGGCCACGGCCGCGCAGGTGCTCCTGCCCGGGGTGGGCGTGAGCGTTCGCGGCTGGCCCGGGGCAGGGCGGGGTGCGGCGGGCGGCGCGCTCTCCGCCTTCTCCATGTTGGCGGCGTAGTCGCTGTGCGGGCAGTAGACGATGGCGTCCTCGCCGGTGGCGGCGATCACCTGGAACTCTTCGCTCAGGTCGCCGCCGATGGCGCCCGAATCGGCGCGCACCGCGCGGTACTGCAGGCCGAAGCGGTCGAAGATGCGCCCGTAGGCCGCGCGCATGGCCTGGTAGCTCGATTGCGCCGCCTCGCGGCTCTTGTCGAAGGAGTAGGCGTCCTTCATGATGAATTCGCGCCCGCGCATCAGGCCGAAGCGCGGGCGGCGCTCGTCGCGGAACTTGGTCTGGATCTGGTAGAGGTTCTTGGGCAGTTGCCTGTGGCTGCGAAACTCCTGGCGCGCGATGTCGGTCACCACTTCCTCGCTGGTGGGCTGGACGACGAAGTCGCGCCCGTGCCGGTCCTTGATGCGCAGCAGCTCGGGCCCCATCTTCTCGAAGCGACCCGTTTCCTGCCACAGCTCGGCCGGCTGCACCACCGGCATGGTGCATTCGATGGCGCCGGCGCGGTTCATCTCCTCGCGCACGATGGCTTCGACCTTGCGCAGCACGCGCAGTCCCATGGGCATGTAGTTGTAGATGCCGGCGCCCAGCTTCTTGATCAGGCCGGCGCGCATCATCAGTTGGTGGCTGATGATTTCGGCATCGGCGGGGGCTTCCTTGAGCGTGGAGATGAGGAATCGGGAGGCTTTCATCGGGGAGATCCGGCGGCCACGGGCGGCGACGCTGTTGCCGCGCGTGCGCCAGCGTGCATAATGGCCTGAACTAGGAAAATTGGGGTCAGATTATGCTCGACAGGGAAGGCTTTCGGCCGAATGTCGGCATCATCCTGCTCAACCAGAGGAACCAGGTATTTTGGGGCAAACGCATAGGTACGCACAGTTGGCAATTCCCGCAGGGCGGCATCGATCGGGGCGAAAACCCGCAAGAGGCCATGTTCCGGGAACTGCACGAGGAGGTGGGGCTCCTGCCTCACCATGTGCGCGTGGTTGCACGTACGCGGGATTGGTTGCGCTATGAGGTGCCGGACCGTTACATCCGCCGGGATGCGCGCGGTCACTATCGTGGACAAAAGCAGATCTGGTTTCTGCTGCAATTGGTGGGCAACGACTGGGACCTGAACCTGCGCGCTTCCAGCCACCCCGAGTTCGATGCCTGGCGCTGGAACGAGTACTGGGTGCCGCTCGAGGTGGTGGTGGAGTTCAAGCGGGGCGTGTACGAGCTGGCCCTGACCGAGCTCGCCCGCTTCCTGCCGCGGCCGCTGCAGCGCAACCGCTACCTGCGCGCGGGCATGCGCGTGCGCGACCATGTGGCCAGCGAGCACGCCTTGCTCTACCGCAGCGGTTCGCTGCTGGTGCATCCGGGGGTGGAACTGCCGCCGGGCGCCAGTTTCGACCCCGATCCGCACCGCGGCGCGACCGCCGCTGCGCCGGCCCAGGCGGAGCCGTCTCCCCGGGCCGCTGCGTCACCGGCGAAGTAGGCGCGCCTCGCGCCCGCAGCGCGGGCGCTTTCAGGCGTGAGCGAGCACCAGGTTGTCGCGGTGCACCATTTCAGGCTCGGCGGCATAGCCCAGCAGCCGCTCGAATTCCGACGACGATTTGCGGCACAGCAGCCGGGCCTCGGCGCTGGCGTAATTGGCCAGCCCGCGGGCGATCTCGCTGCCCCCGGCATCGCGCACGGCGATCACGTCGCCACGGGCGAATTCGCCCTCGACCGCGATCATGCCGATCGGCAGCAGGCTTTTGCCGGCCTCGCGCAGCTTGGTGGCCGCGCCCGCGTCCACCGTCACGGAGCCGCGCAGCTGCAGGTGGTCCATCATCCATTGCTTGCGCGCCTGGTGCTTGTGCGTGTGCGCCACGAGCAGCGTGCCGATCGCCTCGCCGCGCGCCAGGCGCAGCAGCACGTCGCGCTCGCGCCCCCAGGCGATGACGGTAGAGGCGCCCGAGCCGGCGGCGCGCTTGGCGGCGATGATCTTGGTGATCATCCCGCCCTTGCCTATGCTGGAGCCGGCGCCGCCCGCCATGGCCTCGAGTGCCGGGTCGCCGGCCCGCGCCTCGTGGATGAAGGCGGCGTCGGGCTGGCGCCGCGGGTCGGCGGCGTACAGGCCTTTCTGGTCGGTGAGGATGACGAGCGCGTCCGCCTCGACCAGGTTGGTCACCAGCGCGCCCAGGGTGTCGTTGTCGCCGACCTTGATCTCGTCGGTGACGACGGTGTCGTTCTCGTTGATCACTGGCACCACGCCCAGGCGCAGCAGGGTCAGCAGCGTCGAGCGGGCGTTCAGGTAGCGCTCGCGGTCGGCCAGGTCGGCGTGGGTGAGCAGCACCTGCGCGCTGGCCATCCCTTGCTCGCGCAGCTTGGTTTCGTACATCTGCGCCAGGCCCATCTGGCCGACGGCGGCGGCGGCCTGCAGCTCGTGCACCTCGCTGGGCCGCACGGTCCAGCCCAGGCGCTTCATGCCCTCGGCGATGGCGCCGCTGGAGACCATGATGACCTCGCGCCTGCCGCCGGCGTCGCCGCGTACCAGCGCGGCGAGCTGGCGGCACCACTCGCCGATGGCGGCTTCGTCCAGCCCCCGGCCCTCGTTGGTCACGAGGCTGGAGCCGACCTTGACGACGATGCGGTGCGCGTGGCGCAGCGTTGCGGCGGGGTTCTTCATTGAAACAGGGCTGAAACCGTTGGTGGGCAAGCGCGGGCAGCTATCAGAAATTCTTTGGAGACATGGCTTACAGGCCATCCTGGCCGGTATCGGCGAAGCGCGGATCGATCTCCGCCGGCGCCTGGCTGGCGACCTGTTCGGCGTGCACGTGCTGGTAGATCGACTTGATCAGGTGGTCGCAGCCCTCGCGCGTGAGCGCCGAGATCTCGAACACCGGCCCCTTCCACCGGAAGCGCCGCACGAAGTCCTTCACGCGGGCCGCGCGCTCCTCGGCCGGCACCATGTCCAGCTTGTTGAGCACCAGCCAGCGCGGCTTGGCGTGCAGCTTGGCGTCGTACTTCTTCAGCTCGGCGACGATGGCCTGGGCCTGCGCCACGGGGTCGACGTTCTCGTCGAACGGCGCCAGGTCGACGATGTGCAGCAGCAGCCGCGTGCGCTGCAGGTGGCGCAGGAACTGGTGGCCCAGGCCCGCACCCTCGGAGGCGCCCTCGATCAGGCCCGGGATGTCGGCGACGACGAAGCTCTGCTCCGGGCCCACGCGCACCACGCCCAGGTTGGGGTGCAGCGTGGTGAACGGGTAGTCGGCGATCTTGGGCCGGGCGTTGGAGACGGCGGCGATGAAGGTGGACTTGCCCGCGTTCGGCATGCCCAGCAGCCCCACGTCGGCCAGCACCTTGAGTTCGAGCTTGAGGTTCTTCTTCTCGCCCGGCCAGCCCGGGGTTTTCTGGCGCGGCGCGCGGTTGATCGCGCTCTTGAAGCGCAGGTTGCCGAAGCCCCCGTCGCCGCCCTTGGCGATCATGACCGGCTCGCCCGGCACCAGCAGCTCGTGGAGCACGACGCCGGTCTCGGCATCGCTGATGATGGTGCCCACCGGCATCCTGAGGGTGACGTCGCTGCCGGCGGCGCCGAACATGTCCGAACCCATGCCGTGCTCGCCGCGCCTGGCCTCGTGGCGGCGCGCGTAGCGGTAGTCCACCAGCGTGTTGAGGTTGGCGTCGGCCACCGCGTACACGTGGCCGCCGCGCCCGCCGTCTCCGCCGTTGGGGCCGCCGAATTCCTTGTATTTCTCGTGGCGGAACGACACGCAGCCGTTGCCGCCATCGCCCGCGGCGATGTCGATGAAGGCTTCGTCAACGAATTTCATGGCTTGGCAGTGTAGTGAACGGTGGCGGCCGCGCAAACAACAAAGCCCCGAAGGCTCGGGGCTTTGCGGGCGGGCACGTCGCGCGGCCGTCAGGCGGCGGGCGTGACACTCACGGTCTGCTTGGACAGCGCGCCCTTGGTGGCGAACGACACGTGGCCGTCCACCAGCGCGAACAGCGTGTGGTCCTTGCCCACGCCGACGTTGGTGCCCGGGTGGACACGCGTGCCGCGCTGGCGCACGATGATCGAGCCGGCGCTCACCAGTTCGCCGCCATAGGCCTTCACGCCGAGCATCTTGGGCTGCGAGTCGCGCCCGTTTCGCGTAGAGCCGCCGCCTTTTTTCTGTGCCATGACATCAACTCCCCGGGGTCAAGCGGCAATCGCGTCGATTTGCAGTTCGGTGAACTGCTGGCGATGGCCTTGGTGTTTCTGATAGTGCTTGCGGCGGCGCAGCTTGAAGATGCGCACCTTGTCGTGCTTGCCGTGCGCCACGACCGTGGCCTTGACGCTGGCGCCCGACACCAGGGGGGTGCCGACCTTGAGCTCGCTGCCGTCGCCGACAGCCAGAACCTGGTCGAGCACGATCTCCTGGCCTACTTCCGCAGCAATCTGTTCTACTTTGATTTTTTCGCCGGCAGCCACGCGATACTGCTTGCCACCGGTTTTTATGACCGCGTACATGTAAACCTCTACTGTGTAGTGAGCTCTGCAAACGGATTTTTGCAGAACCCGTAATTGTACAGGATGCATGTGGGAAGGCCTTATGGCCCTGGTGCCCGGCGCACCGGCGCCGCGGGCCGCTTCCTATAATCGCCAGTCGCCCCCAACCGCAGCGAGCGTCGACCATCTTGAGCACCTCCACACCCAGCACATCCGCCGCCCTGGCACTGATTGCCGACGACATGCGAGAGGTGGACAAGGTCGTCGCCGCGCGGCTGGATTCCTCCGTCGCCCTGGTGGGCAACGTGGCGCGCTACATCATCCTGGCCGGCGGCAAGCGCCTGCGCCCCGCGCTGCTGCTGCTGATGAGCGGCGCCCTGGGGTATGCCGGTGCGCAGCGCTTCAACCTGGCGGCGGTGGTCGAGTTCATCCACACCGCGACCCTGCTGCACGACGACGTGGTCGATGCGTCCACGCTGCGCCGCGGCCGGGCCACGGCCAACGAGCATTTCGGCAATCCGGCGAGCGTGCTGGTCGGCGACTTCCTCTACTCTCGCGCGTTCCAGATGATGGTCGAGACGGGCGACATGCGCGTGATGCAGATACTGGCCGACGCCACCAACGTGATCGCCGAGGGCGAGGTGCAGCAGCTCGTCAACACGCACGACGCGGCGCTCAGCGAGCGCGGCTACCTGGAGGTCATCCGCTCCAAGACCGCCAAGCTGTTCGAGGCGAGCGCGCGCCTGGCAGCAGTGCTCGCCGGCAGCGGCACCGAGGTCGAAGGCCAATGCGCCGCCTACGGGCAGGCCCTGGGCACGGCGTTCCAGGTGATCGACGATGCGCTCGACTACGACGGCGATGCGCACGAGATGGGCAAGAACCTGGGCGACGACCTGCGCGAAGGCAAGATGACGCTGCCTCTGATCATCGCGATGCAGCGCGGCACCGAGGCGCAGAAAGCGCTGCTGCGCCGCGCCATCGAAGCCGGCTCCACCGAAGACCTGGGCGCGGTGGTGGAAGTGGTGCGCCGCACCGACGCCATGAGCGCCACGCGCGCCGCCGCCGCCACCCAGGCACGGTTGGCGATGGACGCCCTGGCCGCATTCCCAGCCAATTCCTACACCCAGGCTTTGCTACAATTGGCGGCTTCGCTGCTTGAGCGCAGGGCTTGAAAGCCGGCTCGGGCGGGCGAGAAAATCGGGGTGTAGCTTAGCCTGGTAGAGCGCTACGTTCGGGACGTAGAGGCCGGAGGTTCGAATCCTCTCACCCCGACCAGGAACACGATGAAAAAGCCCGGAAGGCGAACCTTTCCGGGCTTTTTGCTTCTTCGCCGAACTGCGTTATGCGCGGCTGGACGATGCGGCGTACTTGCCCAGCTCCCACTTGGCGATGGCGTTGCGGTGGACTTCGTCCGGGCCGTCGGCGAAGCGCAGGGTGCGGGCGTTGGCGTAGGCGTAGGCGAGCGGGAAGTCGTCGCACACGCCGCCGCCGCCGTGCGCCTGGATGGCCCAGTCGATCACCTGGCAGGCCATGCTGGGGGCGACGACCTTGATCATGGCGATTTCGGTGCGCGCGACCTTGTTGCCCGCGGTGTCCATCATCCACGCGGCCTTGAGCGTCAGCAGGCGCGCCATGTCGATCTTGCAGCGGGCCTCGGCGATGCGCTCCTGCGTGACGGTCTGCGCCGCCACCGGCTTGCCGAAGGCCACGCGGCTGCTGGCGCGCCGGCACATGAGTTCGAGCGCGCGCTCGGCCTGGCCGATCAGGCGCATGCAGTGGTGGATGCGCCCGGGGCCGAGGCGCCCCTGCGCGATCTCGAAGCCGCGGCCTTCGCCGAGCAGGATGTTTTCGGCGGGCACTTTGACGTTGTCGAAGATCACTTCGGCGTGGCCGTGCGGCGCGTCGTCGTAGCCGAAGACGTTCAGGTGCCGCAGCACGGTGATGCCGGGGGTGTCGGCGGGCACGACGATCATGCTCTGCTGCGAGTGCTTGGCGGCGTCGGGGTCGGTCTTGCCCATGGTGATGAAGATCTTGCAGCGCGGGTCGTTGGCGCCGCTGGTCCACCACTTGCGGCCGTTGATGACGTAGCTGTCGCCCTGCCGTTCGATGCGCGTGGCGATGTTGGTCGCGTCGCTGCTGGCCACCTCGGGCTCGGTCATGGCGAAGGCCGAGCGGATGCGGCCTTCGAGCAGGGGCTTGAGCCATTCGGCCTTGATCGCCTCGCTGCCGTAGCGGGCGATGGTTTCCATGTTGCCGGTGTCGGGCGCGGAGCAGTTGAAGACTTCGCTGGCCCAGAGCACGCGGCCCATGATCTCGGCCAGCGGGGCGTATTCCTGGTTGGTCAGGCCGGCGCCGTGGTAGCCCGAGGCTTCGGCGGTATCGACCGGCAGGAACAGGTTCCACAGGCCGGCGGCCTGCGCCTTGGGCTTGAGGTTCTCGATGGTCTTGAGCGGCGTCCAGCGCTTGCCTGCGGCGGTGTTGGCGGCGAGTTCCCCGGCGAGCGCCTTTTCGGCCGGGTAGATGTGTTCGTCCATGAAGGCGAGCAGCCGGGCTTGCAGTTCGCGGGTCTTGGGGGAGTAGTCGAAATCCATGGGGGTCCTTGCAGAATGGGGTGATCAGTGCTGCCTGGCGAACGACCAGGCGAGTTCGGCCATGGGCCGCGCCTGGGCGCCGGCGGCCCGGGCTTCGGCGCTGGAGGCCGTGCCGGCCTCGACCCGCTTGGCGATGCCTTGCAGGATGGCGGCGATGCGGAACAGGTTGTAGGCCAGGTAGAAGTTCCAGTCGGCGTGCAGGTGGGTGGTGTCCTGGATGCCGGTGCGCTCGCAGTAGCGGTGGATGTGCTCGCGCTCGCTCGGGATGCCCAGCGCCGCGAGGTCGAGCCCGGCGATGCCGCGGCCCATCTGCGCCGGGATGTGCCAGCTCATGCAGTGGTAGGCGAAGTCCGCCAGCGGGTGGCCGAGCGTGGACAGCTCCCAGTCGAGCACCGCGATGATGCGCGGCTCGGTGGGGTGGAACATCAGGTTGTCGAGGCGGTAGTCGCCGTGCACGATGCTGATGCGGCTGTCGTCCTGCGCGCTCTCGGGCATGTGCGCGGGCAGCCATTCGATCAGGCGGTCCATCTCGGGGATGGCCTGGGTGACGGAGGCGGCGTACTGCTTGCTCCAGCGGCCGATCTGGCGCGCGAAGTAGTTGCCCGGCCGGCCGTAGCCGGCCAGGCCCTGCGCGGCGAAATCGACCGTGTGCAGCGCGGCGATGACGCGGTTCATCTCGTCGTAGATCGCGGCGCGCTCGGCGTTGCTCATGCCGGGCAGGGACTGGTCCCAGAGCACGCGGCCCTGCATGTGCTCCATCAGGTAGAAGGCGCGGCCGATGACGGATTCGTCCTCGCACAGCGCGAACATGCGCGGCACCGGCACGTCGGTACCCGCCAGGCCCCGCATGACTGCGTATTCGCGCTCGATCGCGTGGGCCGAGGGCAGCAGCCTGGCGACCGGCCCGGGCTTGGAGCGCATCACGTAGCTGCGCGCGGGGGTGGTGAGCTTGTAGGTGGGGTTGGACTGCCCGCCCTTGAACAGCTCGACCGTGAGCGGGCCGTGGAAATCCTCGACATGGCGCGCCAGCCACTCGGTGAGTGCGTGCGTGTCGAAAGCGTGCTGGCCGGAGACCGGGCGGGTGCCGATGAAGTGGTCGAAATTGCTCATGCAGGGCGGGTGTCCAAAACTATGAAAAAAAGAGCTGCCAGCGCTTGCCTGTCAAGCGCTGGCGTCGGATTTTTGCCATGGTTTTGCGCCGCCTGCGAGTCGCGGCGGGGCGTCAGGGGGACGTCTCGGAGATGCGCATCAGCGCGCTGCGGTCGCGCACCACCAGGCCGCCGGGCTCGATGCGCAGCGCATCCTCGCGCTCCATGGCCTTGAGTTCCTGGTTGACCCGCTGGCGCGAGGCGCCCAGCAGCTGCGCCAGTTCCTCCTGCGCCAGGTGCAGGCCGATGCGCACCTCGCCCTCGTTGGCCAGGCTGGTCACGCCGTAGCTGCGCGCCAGGTGCAGCAGCTGCTTGGCCAGGCGCGCGCGCAGCGGCAGCGTGTTGAGGTCTTCCACCAGCCCGAAGAGCAGGCGGATGCGCCGCGCCTGCAGGCGCAGCAGCGCCTGGTAGAGCTCGGAGTGCTGGGCCAGGATCTTGTGGAAGTCCGCCCGCGCGACGCAGACGATGGTGGTGTCGCCGTGCGCATAGGCATCGTGTGTGCGCTGGTCGCCGTCCAGGATCGCCACGTCGCCGAACCAGATGCCCGGCTCGACGTAGGTCAGCGTGATCTGCTTGCCCGAGAGCGAGGTGGAGCTCACGCGCACCGCGCCCCTGGCGCAGGCGATCCACTCGTCGGCCGTGTCGCCGCGTGCGGTGATCAGCGCGCTGTCCTTGTAGCGTTTGACGTAGGTGCATCGGAGAATGTCGTGGCGCAGCGAAGGGGAGAGGGAGGAAAACCAGCGTCCGCCGTTGATGGCCTCGCGTTCATCGATGGTAAGAATGGGTTCGTCCATGGGCTGTCTTTTGGGTGACTGGTGGGGCGGCGGGCGCGGTCCGGGTGTCGCGCAGGCGATCGTCGTCAGCCGCGAACGTCGGCCACGGGCTCGTTGCCGAAGTCGGGCCGGTGCAGCCAGTCGAGCACGCGGCTGGCCGCGGTGTCGGCGCTGGCGAGCTGGTGTTCCTGCTGCAGCGCGATGAAACGCTGCCGGCCGGGAAAGTCCTCGGCCCGTGCGCTACGCAGCTGCACCTGCATGTCGGTGTCTATCGTTCCGGGCGCCAGCGAGCAGACCCGTGCGCCGTGCGGCCTGGCGGCTTCTTCCAGCGCCACGCAGCGGGTGAAGTGGTCCAGCCCCGCCTTGGCGGCGCAGTACGCGGCCTGCGACGCCATGGGGCGGCGCCCCAGGCCGGAGGAGATGTTGAGCAGCTTGCGCGCCACCGGCCAGTCGCGGGTCGCGTCGAGGAAGGCGGCGCCGAGCAGCATGGGGGCCTCGAGGCCGACGCGCAGGGCGTTGGCCAGCTCTGCCTGCCGCGCCGCGTCGGCGCAGTCGCGCAGGGGGGCGATGTGCGCCAGCGCGCCGGCGTTGTTGATCAGGGTGGCGCTGGCGTGCCGCCCAGGGGCCTGTGCCTGCAGCCATTGGCGCAGGCGGGCGGCGACGGGCGCGGCGTCCGCCAGGTCGTGCGGCCACTGCTCGAGCGTGCCGCCCGGCGGGGCGTTCAGCGTGGCGTTGGCGGTGCGGGCGATGAGGAGCAGCGTGTGGCCGGGCAGCAGGAGCTGGCGCGCCATCGCCAGGCCCATGCCGCGCGAGCCGCCCGTGAGGATGTAGAGGTGTGAGGATGCCATGGTGCCCGATGTTAGTCAGAACGGAGCCGGGGAGTCGCGGCGCAGCCATTGGCCGGTGCCGGGGTGCTGGAAGGCGAGCCCGCAGGCGTGCAGCAGCAGGCGCGGGGCCGCGTGCCCGGCGCATGGGCCGCCGTAGAGCGTGTCGCCCAGGATCGGGTGGCCGATGTGGGCCAGGTGCAGGCGCAGCTGATGGGTGCGGCCCGTCAGCGGCATCAGCGCCAGGCGCGTGCCGCCGGTGGCTGCGTCGTGCGCCAGCACGCGCCAGCGCGTCTGGCTGGGTTTGCCGTGCGCGGCGTCCACCTTCTGCCGCGGGCGGCTCGGCCAGTCGGGCAGCAGCGGCAGGTCGATCTGGCACCAGCCCTCGGCGTCGGGCACGCCGGCGGGGCGGCCCTGGACCACGGCCTGGTAGTGCTTGGCGATGCGGCGCTCGGCGAACGCCCGGCCCAGCGCGCGCTGCGCCGGCGCGTGGCGCGCCATCAGCACCAGCCCGGAGGTGGCCTGGTCGAGCCGGTGGACGATGAGCGCCCCGGGCCAGTGGCGCTGCGCCCGGGTGCTCAGCGCGTCCTGCTTGTCCGGCCCGCGCCCCGGCACGCACAGCAGGCCGGCGGGCTTTTCGAGGATCAGGAGGTCGCCGTCCGCGTGCAGGCAGCGCGGCGGCGGTTCGGATTCAGGCGGCGCCATGCACGAGCCGGTCCACGGTGTCGCACAGTTCCTGCACATCGTTGGGCTTGTGGATCAGCGCGCGCGCGCCTTCCTTGAGCGCGGCCTGCTCGATCTCGGCGGTGATGTAGCCCGAGGCGAGCGCCACCGGCAGGTCGGCGCGGATGGCGCGCACCGCGCGCAGCAGCTCCACCCCGGAGTGGCCGGGCATGTTGTAGTCGGTCACGAGCAGGTCGTAGCGCTGCGGGTCGGCCTGCAGCGCTGCGCCCGCGGCCTCGGGGTCGGTGAAGCCGCTGACCTCGTAGCCGCGGCGGCGCAGCAGCCGCTGCACGAGGAAGACCAGCGCCTCGTCGTCGTCCACGTACATGACGTGGCGGCGGCGGGCATCGGTTGGCGGCGCGTCGGCCGGCTGCGCGCGGGCCGGCTCCGCCGCTGCCGGCGCCGGCAGGGCGCCGGGATGGGCATCCGGCTGCGGCTGGGCCAGCGGGAAGTACAGGCTGAAGCAGCTGCCCTGGCCCGGGCTGCTGCGCACGTCGATGGCGCCGCCGTGCGTGCGCATCACGCCATGCACCACCGGCAGGCCCAGGCCGGTGCCCTGGCCCACCGGCTTGGTGGTGAAAAAGGGCTCGAAGATGCGCTGGCGGGTCGCCTCGTCGATGCCGGGGCCGCTGTCGCGCACCTCGAGCAGCACGTAGCTGCCGCGGGGCAGTCCGAGGCGTTCGCAGAGGTGGCGCTCGGGCTGGATGGCCTGCGCCAGCATGCTGACCTCGCCGCGGCGCGCGCCCAGCGCCTGGATGGCGTTGGTGCACAGGTTCAGCAGCGCCTGCTCGACCTGGGTGGCGTCGGCCAGGATCGCGGGCAGCGGAGTGGCCGCGAGCACCTGCAGCGTGACCTGGGGCGGCAGCGTCACGCGCAGCAGGCGCTCGGTGTCGTGCATGACCTCGGCGATCTGCACCGCCCGGCGCTCGGGCGCTTCGTTGCGGCTGAACGCGAGGATCTGGCGCACCAGGTCGCGCGCGCGGCGCCCGGCCTTCTCGATTTCGTGCAGGCTCTCGAGCACGGTGGCGCCGCTGCCGCTGCTGCCGCCGGGCGCCTGCGCGTCGGCCTTGGCCAGCTCGACGTTGCCCAGGATGGCGTGCAGGATGTTATTGAAGTCGTGCGCGATGCCGCCCGCCATCGTGCCCACGGCCTGCATCTTCTGCGATTCGCGCAGCTGCACCTCCAGCTCCTGGCGGCGTTCCTCGGCCCGCTTGCGCGCGGTCAGGTCGCGTGCGAAGACGGTGGTGGTGTGGCCGTCGGCGTGGCGCTCGAACGAGACGTTGACCTCGACCGCCAGCGTGCGGCCGGTGGCGGTGCGCGCGACCATCTCGCCCAGCGCCGCCTGCGTGGTGATCTGGGCGTAGGCCGGGGTCTGCGCCCAGTCGGGGAAGAAGCGGACCAGAGGGCAGCCCATGGCCTCTTGCGTCGGGCACTGGAAGAGCGCGGCGGCGGTGGGGTTGAAGACGGTGATGCGCTGGTTCTGGTCGACGCAGACGATGGCGTCCAGCGCCGAATTGATCACCGCCTCGAGCCGCCGCTCGCTCGCGTGCAGCTGCTCGTTGCGCTGCTGCAGGGTCTGGCGCTCCGCCAGCAGCGGCCGCTGGTCGATCACGGCGCAGAGGAACTGGCGCAGCGGCGTCGCGGCGTTCTGCAGCGTCTCGATGAAGGCGATGTGCAGGTCGCCGCTGACGCGGGAGCTGCCGTCGATCTCGAACACCACCTCCGAGGTGTCGCTGCGCCCCTGCGTGCGGGCCGCGGCGAAGGCCTCGCGCACCCGCTCCGCGTCGTCCTGGCTGACGAAAGGCATGAGCGAGGTGAGCGGCCGGTCGTGCTCGGTGGGCTGGAAGGTGCGGTGCGCCACGGCGTTGGCCTGCACGACCATGTCGTGCTCGTCGAGCACCATGAGCGCCAGCGGCACGCTGGCGAACAGCGCCTCGAAGCGCTCGGAGGCGCTCTCCGCCACCGCCTGGCTGTAGCGCAGCTCGCGGTTCTGTGCGTCCAGCTCCATCTGGGAGTGGCGCAGCTCGTCGAGCAGTTCGGCGTGCTCGCTGGTGTAGCGCTGCGGGGAGCGCCGCTCCGGGCTGTTGGGCGCCGCCTCGGCCGGCTGCACGGCGTCGGCCGGCTGCGCCGCCGCGGGATCGCCGGGCGCTTCGGTGCTGGCCAGCAGAAACGGCAATTCCGGCTGTTGCATCGCGTGGCCCGGGTTGCCGGTCAGTGGCGCACGGCCAGCAGCTCGACCTCGAAAGTGAGCGTGGCGTTGGGCGGTATCACGCCTCCCGCGCCGCGCGCCCCGTAGGCGATGGCCGGCGGGCAGGTCAGGCGCGCCTTGCCGCCGGGCTTCATGCGCTGCAGGCCCTCGGTCCAGCAGGGGATGACGCGGTTGAGGGCGAACTCGGCGGGCGCGCCGCGCTGGTAGGAGCTGTCGAACTCCTTGCCGTCGGCCAGCCGTCCGCGGTAGTGCACCCGGACCGTGTCGCTGGCCTTCGGGGCCTCGCCGCTGCCTTCCCTGAGCGGCTCGTAGACCAGGCCGCTGGGCGAGGAGGCGGGCTGCGCCAGCGCGGGCGCGGAGACGGCCAGGGCGGCGAGCAGGGCAAGGGCGGTGAGCATCATGGTGTTGCCGTGGTGCGCGGGCAGGGCGGGAAGTGGCGGGCGTATTGTGCTCGGTGGCGCGTCAGCCGGCTTCGGCGACGGGCGCGCACGAGCAGAACAGGTTGCGGTCGCCCCAGGCGTTGTCGACGCGGCCGACCGGCGGCCAGTACTTGGCCTGGCGCAGCGCGGCGAGCGGGTAGGCGGCGGTTTCGCGCGCGTAGGGGTGCGCCCATTCCTGCGCGAGCAGGCTGGCCGCCGTGTGCGGCGCGTTCTTCAGCGGGTTGTCGTCCTGCGGCCAGGTGCCGTTCTCGATCTGGCGGATTTCCTCGCGGATGGCGATCATGGCGGCGATGAAGCGTTCGATCTCGGCCAGGTCCTCGCTCTCGGTGGGTTCGACCATCAGCGTGTTGGCCACCGGAAAGCTCAGCGTGGGCGCGTGGAAGCCGTAGTCGACCAGGCGCTTGGCCACGTCCTCGGCCTGCACGCCGCTGGTTTCCTTGAGCTGGCGCAGGTCCAGGATGCACTCGTGCGCCACGTGCCCGTTGGCGCTGGCGTACAGCGTGGGGTAGTGGTCCTTCAGGCGCGCGCTGATGTAGTTGGCGCTCAGGATCGCGGCCTCGGTCGCGGCGGTGAGGCCCTCGGCGCCCATCATGCGGATGTACATCCAGCTGATGGGCAGTACGGCGGCATTTCCCAGGGGGGCTGCGCTGACGGCCCCTGTTTTGCAGGCGAGTCCGGCGGTGGCGTGGCCGGGCAGGTAGGGCACGAGGTCTTCCACCACGCACACCGGGCCCACGCCGGGGCCGCCGCCGCCGTGCGGGATGCAGAAGGTCTTGTGCAGGTTCAGGTGGCTCACGTCGCCGCCGAACTCGCCCGGCGCCGCCACGCCGACCAGGGCGTTCATGTTGGCGCCGTCCACGTACACGCGGCCGCCGTGCCGGTGCACGATCTGGCACAGCTCCTTGACCTGGGTCTCGAACACGCCGTGCGTGCTGGGGTAGGTGATCATCACGCAGGCGAGTTGCGCGCCGTGCTGCTCGCACCTGGCCTGCAGGTCGGCCATGTCGACGTTGCCGTTCTCGTCGCACTGGGTCACCACCACCTGCATGCCCGCCATCTGCGCGCTGGCGGGATTGGTGCCGTGGGCGCTCGACGGGATCAGGCAGATGTTGCGCTGCGGCTGGCCTTGCGCGGCGTGCCAGGCCTTGATGGCGAGCAGCCCGGCGTATTCGCCCTGCGAACCTGCGTTGGGCTGCAGGCTGGCGCCGGCGTAGCCCGTGGCCTGGCACAGCCAGTCGCGCAGCTGCGCGTCCAGCAGGCGGTAGCCCGCGAGCTGGTCGGCGGGGGCGAAGGGGTGCACGTGGGCGAATTCCGGCCAGGTGATGGGGATCATCTCGCTGGTGGCGTTGAGCTTCATGGTGCAGGAGCCCAGCGGGATCATGGTGCGGTCCAGCGCCAGGTCCTTGTCCGAAAGCCGGCGCAGGTAGCGCAGCATCGCCGTCTCGCTGTGGTGCGTGTTGAACACCGGGTGCGTCAGGTAGGCGCTCTGGCGCAGGAGCCCGGCCGGGATCAGGTCGGGCGCCTGCTGCTGCAGCGCGGCGAAGTCGGGCAGCGGCTGGCCCTCGCCGGCGAAGATGCGCCACAGCAGCTCGACGTCGGCGCGGGTGCTGGTCTCGTCGAGCGAGATGCAGAGGTAGACATCCCAGGCTTTTCGCAGGTTTGCGCCCATCTGGACAGCGCGGGCAGCTATCGCATCGGTAGCGTCTCCGGTCTTCAGGCTGAGCGTGTCGAAGGCGCTGTCGTGGTGGCCGTGGGTAAAGCCCAGCTGCGCCAGGCCCGCTTTCAGGATGGCGGCCAGGCGCGCGGTGCGCTGGGCGATGCGCCTGAGGCCCTGCGGGCCGTGGTAGACCGCGTACATGCTGGCGACGACGGCGGGCAGCACCTGCGCGGTGCAGATGTTGCTGGTGGCTTTTTCGCGGCGGATGTGCTGCTCGCGCGTCTGCAGCGCCAGGCGGTAGGCCGGCTGGCCGTGCGTGTCCACGCTCACGCCCACCAGGCGCCCGGGCAGCGAGCGCTTGAAGCCGTCCTTGCACGCCATGTAGGCCGCGTGCGGGCCGCCGGCGCCCATGGGCATGCCGAAGCGCTGGGTGCTGCCGACGACGATGTCGGCGCCCATCTCGCCGGGGGTTTTCAGCAGGGTGAGCGCCAGCAGGTCGGCGGCGAAGATGGCCGCGGCGCCCTTGGCCTGGATCTTCTTCACTTCGTCCGTCCAGTCCATCAGCCAGCCGCTGCTGGCGGGGTACTGGATCAGGGCGGCGAAGTAGTCGTCCGCGGCGATCGCGGCGTCCCACTCGGCCGCCGAGTGGGCCAGCCTGATGGCCAGGCCCAGCGGCGCCGCGCGGGTTTGCATCACCTCGATGGTCTGCGGGTGCGCGTCGCCGAACACCACGATGGCGTTGCCCCTGGCCTTGACCGAGCGGCGCGCCAGCGTCATGGCCTCGGCGGCGGCCGTGGCCTCGTCGAGCATGGAGGCGTTGGCGATGTCCATGCCCGTGAGGTCCATGACCATGGTCTGGAAGTTGACCAGCGCCTCCATGCGGCCCTGCGAGATCTCGGCCTGGTAGGGCGTGTAGGCGGTGTACCAGGCGGGGTTTTCCAGCACGTTGCGCAGGATCACGCCGGGCGTGTGCGTGCCATAGTAGCCCTGGCCGATGAAGCTCTTGAGCACGCGGTTGCTGCCGGCGATGGCCTTGAGCTCGGCGAGCGCATCGGCCTCGGTGCAGGGCGGGGGCAGGCGCATGGCCGAGGTGCGCGCGATCGAGCGCGGCACGATGGATGCGACCAGCTGCTCGCGCGAGGCCGCCCCCACCACCGCGAGCATGTGCGCCTCGTCGGCCGCGGTGATGCCGATGTGGCGGGCGTGGAATTCGCTGGCGTTCTCCAGCGTGGACAGCGGCGTGGCGGCGGGTGCGAGCATGGTGGGGTCCATTGTTTTCGGATGGAAAACGGCTCCAGCGCCCGTGGGGCAAGCGCCGGCAGCTATCAGTTTGAAAGAATCAGGCCGCGGTGGCAAAGGCCTGGTACGCGGCTTCGTCCATCAGGCTGGCCAGCTCGCCGGCATTGGCGAGCCTGACCTTGAAGAACCAGCCCGCGCCCATCGGGTCGCTGTTGGCCAGCGACGGATCGGCGCGCAGCTGCTCGTTGACCTCGACGATCTCGCCCGAGACCGGCATGTACACGTCCGACGCCGCCTTCACCGACTCGACGACCCCCGCCACCTCGCCCTGCGCCAGCGTGCTGCCGACGGCGGGCAGGTCGACGAAGACCACGTCGCCGAGCGCGTCCTGCGCGTGCTGCGTGATGCCGACGATGGCGGTGTCGGCGTTGGAGGCATCGACCCACTCGTGGTCTTTGGAGAAATGGACGGTCATGGCAGGGCTCCGTTGAAGAATGGAAAAAGGCGAGGGTCGGATTGTGGGTGCTCGGGGCGCTTCAGCCGCGGTGGTAGCGCGGCGGCAGGAAAGGGGTGGCGGTGACTTGCATCGGCACGGGCTTGCCGCGCACCATGGCGTTCACGCGCGTGCCGGCGCCGGCCAGCGCCGGCGGCAGGTAGCCCAGGGCGATCGGCTTGTCCACGCTGGGCGCGAGCAGGCCGCTGGTGACCATGCCGACCGGCTGGCCGCCGGCGTCGTGCAGTGCGGTGTGCTCGCGCACCGGCACGCGCTCGAGCGCGACGAGGCCGACACGCTTGCGCGCCAGGCGGGCCGGGTCGTCGATCTGCGCCAGCACCTGGTCCGCGCCGGGAAAGCCCCCCGCGCGCGCGCCGCCGCTGCGGCGCACCTTCTGGATGGCCCAGTTCAGGCCCGCCTCGGGCGGCGTGGTCGTGGCGTCGATGTCGTTGCCGTAGAGGCACAGCCCGGCTTCCAGCCGCAGCGAGTTGCGCGCGCCCAGGCCGATGGGCCTGACCTCGGGCTGGGCCAGGAGCGCGCGCGCCAGCGCCTCGGTCCGCTCGCCCGGCACCGAGATCTCGAAGCCGTCTTCTCCGGTGTAGCCGCTGCGCGTGACGAACAGCGGCGCGCCCTGCCAGTCGAAGTGCGCGCCGCTCATGAACACGAGGCGCTGCACGCCGGGCACGACGCGCTCGAGCGCCGCGGCCGCCTGCGGGCCCTGCAGCGCGAGCAGGCCGCGGTCGGGCAGGGTGGTGATGGTGCAGCGCCCGCCGATGCGCTCGCGCAGGTGCGCGATGTCGCCCGCCTTGCAGGCGCCGTTGACGATGAGGAACCAGAGGTCTTCTTCCTGGCGGAAGAACATCAGGTCGTCGATGATGCCGCCCGCGTCGTTGAGCAGCAGGCCGTAGCGCTGCCGGCCCACGGCCAGGCCCAGCACGTCCACCGGCATCAGCGTTTCGAGCGCCGCGCCCGCGTCCGGCCCCCGGAGGGTGAGCTGGCCCATGTGCGAGACGTCGAACAGCCCGGCCTGCTCGCGCACGTGCAGGTGCTCGGCCATCAGGCCCGTGGGGTATTGCACCGGCATGGAGTAGCCGGCGAAGGGCACCATGCGCGCGCCCAGTTCGTGGTGCAGCGCCGCGAGGGGCGTGGTGAGCAGGGGGGCGTCGGACAAGCGCGGTCTCCTCGATGGAAAAAGCATGGCACGCCATCTGGCGTGGGCATGCCCGGCTGTCCGCTTTACCTGAGAGATTCACGCGGGCGGGCCCGGGTTTGCTCCTTCGGTGGAGGGCCCCGGACGGTGCCGCGGCCCTCTCTCTCCAGCAGGGTAGGCGCCCCGTTGCCGGGGCACTTGCCAGTCCTTTTGCCTGAGCGTTTGGGCGGGTCGCGCCTCGCGCCTTCGGCGGCGCCTGCCGCTCGCGCGGTGGCGCTCTCTCCTGACAGCGGCGGATTCTACGTGGGTTTCGGCCGCTGGCGCGCCGGCGACATGCGCCCGGGCGCCGGCCGTGGACGTGTCGCAAAATCGGACGCACGCGCGCCGCCCGCCAGCGGGCAGGGCGCGCCCGACGAAGAAAGACCAGCGATGAACGAAGCACCTGCGGCCGCGAGCGCGGCCCACCCCGGCCTGACCTACCCCTGCGGCGACGCGCCCGGCGTGGGCCAGGCCCGCGAAGTGGCCCCCGGCGTGTACTGGCTGCGCATGCCGCTGCCGTTCGCGCTCGACCACATCAACCTGTGGGCGATCCGCGACGGCGACGGCTGGGCGCTGGTCGATACCGGCATCTGGTCCACCGAGACCGCCGCCGCCTGGCGCCAGCTCGCCGGCGGAGCGCTGGCGGGGCCGGTCACGCGGGTGTTCGTCACGCACATGCACCCCGACCACATCGGCATGGCCGGCTGGCTCACGCGCAAGTTCGGCTGCCGCCTGTGGATCAGCCGGCTGGAATACCTCACCTGCCGCGTGCTGGGCACCGACACCGGGCGCGAGGCGCCCGACGACGCGGTGCAGTTCTACCGCCGGGCGGGTTGGAGCGAGGAGGCGATAGAGACCTACCGCACGCGCTTCGGCGGCTTCGGCAAGATGATCTACGCGCTGCCCGACAGCTACCGGCGGCTGCACGACGGCGAGCGGATCCGCATCGGCGAGCACGACTGGCAGGTGGTGGTCGGCACCGGCCACTCGCCCGAGCACGCCTGCCTGTACTGCCCGGCGCTCGGGCTCTTCATCTCGGGCGACCAGGTGCTGCCCAGGATTTCGTCCAACGTCTCGGTCTTCCCGGCCGAGCCCGACGCCGACCCGCTGTCCGGCTGGCTGGCGTCGCTGGACAAGGTGGAGCGCGAGGTGCCCGACGACGTGCTGGTGCTGCCCTCGCACAACGAGCCGTTCCGCGGCCTGCACGCGCGCCTGGCGCAGCTGCGCGAGAGCCAGCGCAAGGCGCTCGGGCGGCTGCGCGAGGTGCTGCGCGAGCCGCGGCGCGCGGTGGACGTCTACGGCGCGCTGTTCGCCCGCCCGATCACGCGGGACCAGCAGCTCATGAGCCTGGCCACGGGCGAGAGCCTGGCCGACCTGAACTACCTGCTGGCGCGCGGCGAGGCCACGGCCGCCCTGGGCGGCGACGGCTGCCTGTACTACCGGATCGTCGCCTGAGCCCCCGCCCGGCCGCTCCGAGGGGGCCGGCACCGCGGCTACCCGATGAGCGCGGCCCCTACCTGGCGTAGACCAGGTCGCGCGCCGCCAGCGAGAGCTGGGGCACGTAGGTGATGACCATCAGGCAGGCGAGCACCACCAGCACGAAGGGCAGCAGGTGCCGGATGATGCGGTCGAGCGAGACCTTGGCGACGGTGCAGACGGCGAACAGGTTCACGCCGAAGGGCGGCGTGATCATGCCCAGCGCCAGGTTCACCACCATGATCAGGCCGAAGTGCACCGGGTCGACGCCGAAGTGCGCCGCCACCGGTGCCAGGATGGGGCCGAGCACGATGATCGCGGCGCTGGTCTCGATGAACATGCCGATCACGAACAGCGCCGCGTTCACGCCCAGCAGGAACCAGTGCGGCGACTGCAGCGTCGCCTCCAGCCAGTGGCCGATGGCCTCGGGCACGCCCGCGCGCGTGATGAGGAAGGCGAACAGCCCGGCGTTGGCGATGATGAACATGATCACCGCCGACGAGATCACCGACTTGCGCAGCACCGCGACGAGGTCCTTGAGTGTGAGCTCGCGGTAGATCACCAGCCCGACCACGAGTGCGTAGAGCACCGACACCGCCGCCGCCTCGGTGGGCGTGAAGATGCCGCCGTAGATGCCGCCGAGCACGACCACCGGCATCAGCAGGGCCCAGGCGGCGCGCCAGGTGGCGGCGAGTACGCCCATGCGGCCGTCGCCGTCGTGCCTGCCCCAGCCCTTGAACTTGCAGTACGCCCAGACGAAGACCATCAGCGCCCCGCTGATCAGCACGCCGGGGCCGAAGCCGGCGATGAACAGCTCGCCGATCGAGACTTCGGCCGCCACGCCGTAGAGGATCATCGGGATCGAGGGCGGGATGATCACACCCAGCTCGGCGCTGGTGGCCTGCAGCGCCGAGGCCCATGTGACCGGGTAGCCGGCCTTGATCAGCGCCGGGATCAGGATGGCGCCGATGGCGAAGGTGGTGGCCACCGACGAGCCCGAGACGGCGGCGAAGATCATGCAGGTGAGCACGCAGGTCATCGGCAGGCCGCCCTGCACGCCGCCCACCAGGCTCTTGGCGAAATCCACCAGCCGCCGCGAGATGCCGCCGGTCTCCATCAGGTTGCCCGCCAGGATGAAGAACGGGATCGCGGCGAGCGGGAACTTGTTGAGCGCATTGAACATTTCCTTGACGGAAATGAGCATGTGCGCATGGCTGGCCTGGATGCCGACGACCGCGCCCAGGCCGATCGAGACCGCGACCGAGACGCTGAGCGCGAAGCCCAGCAGCATGGTGACGAGCATCGCCGCGGTCATGCGGCCCCCCCTGCGCGCCGGGTGCGGGCGCTCATTGCGCGGTCTCCAGCTCCATGCGGCGCGGGTCCAGGTAGTTGGCCACGATGGCCACCAGCGAGAACACCGCGCCCGTGGGCATGGCCACGTAGGCCCAGAACATCGAGAGCGACTCCAGCCCCGCCATCGACTGCACGCCGCCGCGGATCGCGTAGTCCGCGCCCCACCAGAGGATGATCAGCATCAGCGCCAGCGCCGCCAGGCCCACGACCAGGTCGAGCACGCGCCGCACCCGCCCGGAGGCGAAGCGGTAGAGCGCGTCGACGCTGATCATCGCGCCCTGGCGGAACGCCATGGGGATGCCGAGGAACACCATCCAGATCAGCGAGAAGCGGATCAGCACCTCGCTCCACTCGGCCGGCTCTTCCAGCACGAAGCGGGTGAAGATCTGGAACACGCCGAGCGCGGAGGCCACGGCCAGCATGCAGCACGCGATGGCCATCGCGACGCGGGTGGTCCAGCGTTCGAGGCCGAGAAACAGGGCTTTCATCGGATTTTTGAATGAAAAGTGCCTGTAGCCCAATGGTGGCGGGCGCTGGCAGCTATCAATATCGATAGTCTCGGAAGGGCGTGGCCTACTTGTAGTTGCGGATGCGGTCGAGGTTGGCCTTGCCGAACTCCTTCTCGAACTGCGCGTTCACCGGCGCCAGCGCCGCGACGAACTTGGCCTTGTCCAGGTCGTCGATCACCGTCATGCCCTTGCCGCGCAGGTACTCCACGCCCTTGGTGTCGTCTTCGTCGACCTTGGCGCGGTTGGCCTTGGTGCCTTCCTTGGCCGCCTCGATGAAGGCCTGCCGGTCGGCCGGCGCGAGCTTGTCGAACGCCGCCTTGTTCATCAAGAAGATGCAGGGCGAGTAGACGTGGCCGGTGAGCGAGAGGTGCTTCTGCACCTGGTCGAACTTGGCCGAGATGATGACCGAGAGCGGGTTTTCCTGCCCGTCCACCGTGCCCTGCTGCAGCGCGGTGAAGACCTCGGGGAAGGCCATCGGGGTGGTGATGATGCCGAAGCCCTTGTACGCGGCCACGTGCACCGGGTTTTCCATGGTGCGCATCTTCAGGCCCTTGAGGTCGTCGGGCGTCTTCACGTCGCGGCGGCTGTTGGTCATGTGGCGGAAGCCGTTCTCGGCCCAGGCCAGCGCCTTGAAGCCCTTGG
>CAUJIM010000098.1 GCA_963205335.1 Pseudomonadota bacterium | reverse complement strand
GGACGAGGAAACGCCGGGCGACGTGGCCGGCATCAAGGGTGCCACCATCCACATCGAGGGCGAATACGCCTACGGCCTGCTGCGCACCGAGACCGGCGTGCACCGCCTGGTGCGCAAGAGCCCGTTCGACAGCTCGGGCGGGCGCCACACCAGCTTCGCCAGCCTCTTCGTCTATCCCGAGATCGACGACTCGATCCAGATCGACATCAACCCGGCGGACGTGCGGGTGGACACCTTCCGCGCCTCCGGCGCGGGCGGGCAGCACATCAACAAGACCGACTCGGCCGTGCGCCTGACGCACATCCCGACCAACACCGTCGTGATCTGCCAGGATGGGCGCAGCCAGCACTCCAACCGCGACGTCGCCTGGCAGCGCCTGCGCTCCAAGCTCTACGAGCTCGAGATGAGCAAGCGCATGGCCGAGCAGCAGGCGCTGGAAGACACCAAGAGCGACGTCGGCTGGGGCCATCAGATACGCTCGTACGTGCTGGACAACAGCCGCATCAAGGATTTGCGCACCAACGTCGAGGTCTCGGCCACGCAGAAGGTGCTGGACGGCGACCTCGACGTGTTCATCGAAGCCTCGCTCAAGCAAGGTGTTTAAGGAAAGGACGACCCCATGATGAGAGAAGGCAACGCAGCCGCGGTCCATCGCCTGCAGTACGCGCCCCCCGCGTTCTGGATCGAGACGGTGGACCTCGGCTTCGACCTGGACCCGGCCAAGACCCGGGTGCTCAACAAGATGCGCCTGCGCCGCAACCCCGACGCGGCCCCGCAGGCGCTGCGCCTCAACGGCGAGGAGCTCAACCTCTCGCGCGTGCTGGTCAACGGCGCGGGCACCAGCTTCAAGATCGAGGGCGACGAACTGGTGCTGGAGAACCTGCCCGAAGGCAACGACCCCTTCGAGCTGGAGATCTTCACCACCTGCCAGCCGGTCAGGAACACGCAGCTCTCGGGCCTGTACGTCAGCAACGACACCTTCTTCACGCAGTGCGAGGCGCAGGGCTTTCGCCGCATCACCTATTTCCTCGACCGCCCCGACGTGATGGCGAGCTTCACCGTGACGCTGCGCGCCGACAAGGCCGCCTGCCCGGTGCTGCTGTCCAACGGCAACCTGGTCGAATCGGGTGACCTGGAGGGCGGGCGCCACTACGCCCGCTGGGTCGATCCGCACAAGAAGCCCTGCTACCTGTTCGCGCTGGTGGCCGGCAAGCTGGTGGCGCGCGAGCAGCAGATCACCAGCCGCGCCGGCAGGCAGCACCTGCTGCAGGTCTGGGTGCGCCCGGGCGACCTGGGCAAGACCGAGCACGCCATGAACTCGCTGATGGCGGCGATCGCCTGGGACGAGACGCGCTTCGGCCTGTCGCTCGACCTGGACCGCTTCATGATCGTCGCCACCAGCGACTTCAACATGGGCGCGATGGAGAACAAGGGCCTGAACATCTTCAACACCAAGTACGTGCTGGCGAGCCAGTCCACCGCGACCGACCTGGACTACGCCGGCATCGAGGGCGTGGTCGGCCACGAGTACTTCCACAACTGGACGGGCGACCGCGTCACCTGCCGCGACTGGTTCCAGCTCTCGCTCAAGGAGGGCCTGACGGTGTTCCGCGACCAGGAATTCTCGATGGACATGGCGGGCGGCGCGTCGGCCCGCGCCGTGCGCCGCATCGAGGACATCCGCGTGCTGCGCACCGCCCAGTTCCCCGAGGACGCCGGCCCCATGGCGCACCCGGTGCGCCCCGACAGCTACGTCGAGATCAACAACTTCTACACCGTCACGGTCTACGAAAAAGGCGCCGAGGTGGTGCGCATGCAGCACAACCTCGTCGGGCGGGACGGCTTCGCCAGCGGCATGCGGCTGTACTTCGAGCGCCACGACGGCCACGCCGTCACCTGCGACGACTTCGCCCAGGCCATCGCCGACGCCAACCCCGACAGCCCCCTGGCCCGGCACCTGGAGCAGTTCAAGCGCTGGTACAGCCAGGCCGGCACGCCGCGCGTGCACGCCGCCGGCCACTACGACACCGAAGGCCGCCGCTACACCCTGACCCTGAGCCAGAGCTGCCCGCCCACGCCGGGCCAGCCGGGCAAGCTGCCCTTCGTGATCCCGGTGGCGCTCGGCCTGGTCGGCGCCGACGGCAGCGCCCTGCCGCTGCAACTGGCGGGCGAGGCAGCCCCCGGCGGCACCGAGCGCACGCTGGTGCTGACCGAGACCAGCCAGGTCTTCACCTTCGAGGGCGTGGACGGCCAGCCGGTGCCGTCCATCCTGCGCGGCTTCAGCGCGCCGGTCATCCTCGAGTACGACTACACCGACGCCGAGCTGCTCACCCTGCTGGCGCACGACGGCGACCCGTTCAACCGCTGGGAGGCGGGCCAGCGCCTGATGCTGCGCTTTGCTATTCAATCCATAGTTGGTGGCGCAGGCCAGGAAAGCGCTGCAGGCCAGAATGCCTCGATGCCGGAGACCGTCGTCACCGCGCTGCGCGACGTGCTGCGCCACCCCGGGCTGGACGCGGCGTTCAAGGAACTCGTGCTCACCCTGCCCTCCGAGGCCTACATCGCCGAGCAGCTCGACGTGGTCGATCCGCAAAAGGTGCACGCCGTGCGCGAGGCACTGCGCCTGCAGCTCGCCACCGCGCTGCGCGAGGACTGGCTGCGGGCCTGGGAAGACCACCATGACACCGGCGCCTACCGGCCCGACGCCGCGAGCAGCGGGCGCCGCGCGCTCGCCGGCCTGGCCCTGTCCATGCTGTGCCTGGCGGCGGCGCACGGCGGCGACGCCGTCTGGCCCGGCAAGGCCTACCAGCGCTTCAAGGATGCGGGCAACATGACCGACCGCCTGAACGCGCTAGGCGCCCTGGTCGTGAGCGGCCATGAACTCGCCGCGCCGGCGCTCGCGCGCTTCCACGAGCGCTTCAAGGACGATGCGCTGGTGCTCGACAAATGGTTCGCGCTGCAGGCCGGCGCGCCCGACCGCGGCGGCAACGTGCTGGGCAAGGTGCAGGAGCTGCTCAAACATCCCGACTTCTCGCTCAAAAACCCCAACCGCGCGCGCAGCCTGGTCTTCAGCTACTGCAGCGCCAACCCCGGGGGCTTCCATCGCGCGGACGGCGCGGGCTACGCCTTCTGGGCCGACCAGGTGCTGGCGCTTGACGCCTTCAACCCGCAGGTGGCCGCGAGCCTGGTGCGCGCGCTCGACCGCTGGAAGAAGCTGGCCGAGCCCTACCGCGGCAGCGCCCGCGCGGCCATCGAGCGCGTCGCCGCGGCGCCCAAGCTATCGAACGACGTGCGCGAACTGGTCACGCACGCGCTGGCAGACTGAGAAAGGAGCCGCACCATGGTGGACCACCGCATCAGCTTCACGCGCTACCTGGTCGAGCAGCAGCGCATCAACAACCGCATCCCGCCGCAGCTGCGCCTGCTGCTCGAGGTGGTGGCGCGCGCCTGCAAGCGCATCAGCTTCGCCGTCAACAAGGGCGAGCTGGGCGACGTGATGGGCACGGCGGGCACCGAAAACGTGCAGGGCGAGGTGCAGAAGAAGCTCGACATCATCGCCAACGAGACCCTGATCGAGGCCAACGAATGGGGCGGGCACCTCGCGGCCATGGCCAGCGAGGAGATGGAAGGCATCTACGTCGTGCCCAACCGCTACCCCCAGGGCGAATACCTGCTGATGTTCGACCCGCTCGACGGCTCCTCCAACATCGACGTCAACGTCAGCATCGGCACCATCTTCAGCGTGCTGAAGAAGCCCGAGGGCCACCCCGGCGTGCACGACGACGACTTCCTGCAGCCGGGCAACCGCCAGGTGGCCGCGGGCTACTGCGTCTACGGTCCGCAGACCACGCTGGTGCTCACCGTCGGCGGCGGCGTGGCCATGTTCACGCTCGACCGCGAGCAGGGCTCCTTCATCCTCACGCGCGAGAACGTGCGCATCCCCGAGGACACCAGGGAATTCGCCATCAACATGAGCAACATGCGCCACTGGGACGCACCCGTCAGGCGCTACGTGGACGAGTGCCTGGCCGGGGCCGAGGGCCCGCGCGGCAAGGACTTCAACATGCGCTGGATCGCCAGCATGGTGGCCGACGTGCACCGCATCCTGAGCCGCGGCGGCATCGTCATGTACCCCTGGGACAAGCGCGAGCCGAACAAGCCCGGCAAGCTGCGCCTGATGTACGAGGCCAACCCCATGGGCTGGATCGTCGAGCAGGCCGGCGGCGCCGCCACCAACGGCAAGCAGCGCATCCTCGACATCCAGCCCACCCGGCTGCACGAGCGCGTGAGCGTAATCCTGGGCTCGAAAAACGAGGTCGAACGCGTCACCGGCTACCACAGCCCCCTATAATTACGGGTTCGCCGGAGTAGCTCAGTCGGTAGAGCAGCTCATTCGTAATGAGAAGGTCGGGGGTTCGATTCCTCTCTCCGGCACCAGAAACCAGCCAAGACCGCGCGGCCCCAAAGGCAGCGCGGTTTTTTTCTGGCCGGCCCGCACCGCCGGCGGCACGCTACTGGACAATACCCCGGGCACGCAAGCCGTCGATCTGCTCGCGGGTCAGGCCCATCGCGGCAAGCACCGCGTCGGTGTCCTCGCCCAGGTGCGGCGCGCTCGAGCGCAGGCGCCCCGGCGTGGCCGAGAGCTTGGGCACGACGCCCGGCACCGTGACGCTGTAGCCGTCGCGCGTGCGCTGCGTGAGCAGCATGTCGCGCGCCCGGTAGTGCGGGTCTTCGGCGATGTCCCTGGCGGTGTAGACCTTGCCCGCGGGCACGCGCGCCTGCGTCATGGCGCGCACCACCGCGTCCACGCTGCGCGGGCGCGTCCAGTCGGCGATCGCGCCGTCGATCTCGGCCACGCGCGCCACCCGCCCGGCGTTGTGCGCCAGGTCGGGCGCGTCGGCCAGATCCTGCCGCCCGATGGCGGCCATCAGGCGCTTGAAGATGCTGTCGCCATTGCCCGCCACCAGCACCCAGCCGTCGCTGCACGGATAGGCATTGCTCGGCGCGATGCCCGGCAGCGCGCTGCCGCCGGGCTGGCGCACCACGCCGAAGGCGTCGTACTCCGGGACCAGGCTCTCCATGCAGTTGAACACTGCCTCGTAGAGCGCCACGTCGATCACCTGCCCCGGTCCGCCGTGCGCCTTGCGGTGGTAGAGCGCCATCAGCACGCCGATGGTGCCGTGCAGCGCGGCCAGCGTGTCGCCGATCGAGACGCCGACGCGCACCGGCACGCGGCCGGGCTCGGCGCTCAGGTGCCGCAGGCCGCCCATGGCCTCGCCGATCAGGCCGAAGCCCGGCAGATCGCGGTACGGCCCGCTCTGGCCATAGCCGGAAATGCGCAGGATGACGAGGCCGGGGTTGAGCGCGTGCAGTTGCCCGGGCGCCATGCCCCAGCCCTCCAGCGTGCCGGGGCGGAAATT
This sequence comes from Pseudomonadota bacterium, assembly GCA_963205335.1. Classification (GTDB taxonomy): domain Bacteria; phylum Pseudomonadota; class Gammaproteobacteria; order Burkholderiales; family Burkholderiaceae_C; genus Comamonas_C. The sequence goes on along the minus strand of CAUJIM010000098.1, from coordinate 78,100 downwards.
CTCGACCAGCACGTCGGCCTCGGCGATCAGCCTGCGGGCTATCGTTTGCGCCTCCTCCTGGCGCAGGTCGAGCGCCACCGACTTCTTGTTGCGCGACTGCACCTGCCACCAGACCGAGGTGCCCTCCTTGAGCAGGCGCCAGTTGCGCAGCGGGTCGCCCGCGCCCGTGGCCTCGATCTTGATCACCTCGGCGCCGAAGTCCCCCAGCGTCTTGCCGCAGAACGGCCCGGCAATCAACTGGCCCATCTCCACCACGCGCACGCCATCCAGAGGCATGGGTGTCTGCCGCTCGCCGTCCTGCATCGCTGTCATGTCCGCTCCACGATGGCATGCACCTTACCATCGCGCCCATGGGCTCGCGCTGGGACATTTTTTGCCGCGTCATCGACAACTGGGGCGATGTCGGCGTGTGCTGGCGCCTGGCCCGCCAGCTCGCGTCTCGCGGCATGCGGGTACGGCTGTGGCTTGACGACGCGAGCGCGCTCGCCTGGATGGCGCCCCACGGCCATCCGGGCGTGCAGGTCCTGCCGTGGCCGCACGCCGTGCCCGCCGACGGCCCGGGCGAGGTGATCGTCGAAACCTTCGGCGGCGATATTCCTCCATCTTTCATAGCTGCCTGCGCGGACGCAGCAAGGGATGGAGTGCAAAAACACCTTTGGATCAATCTCGAATACCTGAGCGCCGAAAGCTACGTGCAACGCAGCCACCTGCTGCCTTCGCCCCTGCTGAGCGGACCGGGCGCGGGGCTCACGCGCTGGTTCTTCTACCCCGGCTTCACCGAGCGCACCGGCGGCCTGCAGCGCGAGCCCGACCTGGCGCTGCGCCAGGCGCGCTTCGACCGCGAAGCCTGGCGCGCACGCCACGGCATCGCACCGGATGCCTGCGCCACCACCCTCTTCTGCTACGAACCGCCGGCGCTGCACGCCTGGCTCGACCGGCTGGCGGCGCACGGCGGCGTGCACCTGCTCGCCACGGCAGGACGGTCCGCCGCGGCCGTACGCCGATGGCAAGCCCGAAATGCCGGAGGCGGCCGGCCGCTGCCCATTGCGTTCATGCCGCCGATGCCGCAGCCTGCGTTCGACGAACTGCTCTGGGCGGCGGACCTGAACTGCGTGCGCGGCGAAGACTCGCTGGTACGCGCGCTCTGGGCCGGCCGGCCCTTCGTCTGGCACATATATCCCCAGCAAGACGACGCGCACCACGCCAAGCTCGAGGCCTTTCTCGACTGGCTCGCCGCGCCATCCTCGCTGCGGCGTTTCCACCGCATCTGGAACGGCATCGGGGCGCCGGCGGCGCTGCCGGCGCCCGACGCCGCGCTGCTCGCCGAGTGGCGCGCCTGCGCGCAGGAGGCTCGGGCCCGGCTGCTGGCGCAGGACGATCTCGTCACCCGGCTTTTGCGGTTCGTGGCAGAGAAAAGCTAGAATTGCAGCTTTTGTGCATTGGGCGCCGCCGCGTGCCTTGAATGCGCCCCGCCGCAACGCGCGCCGGGGTCGGAAGGCTCTCCTGGGAAGCCAACCCGCCCCGAACCCAGGAGCGGCACTACCCTGAACCCAGACAAGCCATGAAACTCGCTCAAGAAATCCGCGCCGGCAACGTGATCATGAACGGCAAAGACCCCATGATCGTGCTCAAGACCGAATACTCGCGCGGCGGCCGCGGCGCCGCCACCGTCCGCATGAAGCTCAAGGGCCTGCTCAACAACATGGGCACCGAGCTCGTCTTCAAGGCCGACGACAAGATGGACAACGTGATCCTCGACAAGAAGGACTGCACCTACTCCTACTTCGCCGACCCGATGTACGTCTGGATGGACACCGAGTACAACCAGTACGAGGTCGAGGCCGACAACATGGGCGACGCCATCAGCTATCTCGAAGACGGCATGGCCGCCGAGGTGGTGTTCTACGACGGCAAGGCCATCTCGGTCGAGCTGCCCACCAGCGTCGAGCGCGAGATCACCTGGACCGAGCCGGCCGTCAAGGGCGATACCTCGGGCAAGGTGCTCAAGCCCGCCAAGATCGCCACCGGCTTCGAGGTCGCCGTGCCGCTGTTCGTCGGCCAGGGCGACCGCATCGAGATCGACACGCGCACCGGGGAATACCGCAAGCGCGTCTGACCGCAGCCGGCCCGCCAGCGCAACGAGGCTTCCTCCCACGGAAGCCTTTTTCTTGGGCGGTACGACGCGGAGCGTCACCCACCCTGGACCTGGCGCTTGACGAGCGGCCGCTGCAGCCGCTGGTGCACGTCGTCGCCCCGGGGCACGTCGCTGGCGTGGCGCAGTTCCACGCTCGCCACCAACCCGCCGCCGCTCGCCGGGCTGGCGTTGGAGAGCGAGAAGATCCCGCCCATGCGCTGCACCGTCTTGTCGACGATGGACAGGCCCAGCCCAGCCCCGGCCGCCGCCGTGCGCGCCGCGTCGCCGCGGTAGAACGGCTGCGTCAACTGGGCGATCTGCTCCGGCGACACGCCCACGCCATGGTCGCGCAGCTTGAGCCGCACCCACGGCCCGCGCACCCTTGCGGCGATCGTGACGTGCGTCACGTCCGTGCCCGCGGTCTTGCCATAGCGGCGCGCGTTTTCCAGCAGGTTGGAGATGACCCGCGCCAGCTCCACCTCGTCGGCCATCACGTGGAGATCGCGCGGCATGTCCATGCGGATCTGCATCTGCCCGTCGTCGCGCACCGCGTAGACGCAGGCGGCCACCACGGCGTACAGGTTCACCGCGTTGAGCGCCACCGCGTCGGGGCGCGCGTAGTCGAGGAATTTGTCGATCGTCGCATCCAGCTGCACGATGTCGGCCACCATGTGCTCGCGCGCGATCGCGTCGGCGACGCTCATTTCCGTCTCCAGCCGCAAGCGCGCCAGGGGCGTGCGCAGGTCGTGGGAGATGCCGGCCAGCATCACCGCGCGGTCCTGATCGAGCTTGGCGAGCATCTGGGCCATGCGGTTGAAGCCGATGTTCACCTCCCGCACCTCGCTGGTGGCCACCTTCTCGTCGAGCGTGCCGAGAGCACTGGCGGAGAAATCGCCACGGCGCACGCGGTTCGTCGCCTGCGAGAGCTGCTTGAGCGGCCGGTTGATCAGCCGCGCGATCATCGCCGCCCCGACCAGGGACAGCAGCACGGCCGTCACCAGCCAGATGAGCCAGGTCTGCTCGCTCGCCACGGCCAGGCGCGAGCTGTCCATGAGCAGCCAGTTCGGATCGCCATTGATGGTGAAGCCCACCCACAGGCCCGGTGTCCCGTTGACGCTGCTCGCCACGATGGTGCCCGGCCCGAGACGCTGCACCAGCTCGTACGACAGCCTCTGGCCGAGCGCCGACGGCGGCAGCATCTCAAAATGGTCGCCCGGCTCGCGCGGTACCAGCCGCACCCCTTCCTGCTCGGCCATGGCCTTGATCAGCGCCACCCGCGCGATCGCGTCCGAGTGCGTCAGCGCCGCGCGGCTCAGGTTCACCAGCGAGGCGATCTGCTGCGCCGTCTGCACCGTGCGCGGCTCCAGCTCGAGCGCCCGCAGCGTCTGCAGCCACGCCAGGATGCTGCAGACCAGCAGCAGCAGCAGCAGGAAGAACGTGCGCCAGAACAGGCTCAGCCCCATGCGCCTGCCCGGCGCGCGCCGGCGCTCCTCGCCACTCAGCGGCGCCGGTTCGGTGAACGCCTCGGCGGCGGAATCGGAAACGGTATTCATTCATGCACCAGGCAGCACGCGTCAGCTGGCGCCATCGGGCACGAACACGTAGCCCACGCCCCACACCGTCTGTATGAAGCGCGGCGAGGCAGCGTCGAGCTCGACCAGCTTGCGCAGGCGTGAAATCTGCACGTCCAGGCTGCGGTCGAACGGCTCGAATTCGCGGCCCCGCGCCAGCAGCGCCAGCTTCTCCCGCGACAGCGGCTGGCGCGGGTGGCGCACCAGCGCCTTGAGCATCGCGAACTCGCCGGTGGTGAGCGGCAGCTCCTCGCCGTTCTTCTGCAGCGCGCGCGTGCCCAGGTCGAAAGTGAACGGCCCGAAATTGACCACCTCGTTCTCGCCCGAGGGCGCGCCCGGCGCCTCCTGCGGCGGACGGCGGCGCAGCACCGCGTGGATGCGCGCCAGCAGTTCGCGCGGATTGAACGGCTTGCCCAGGTAGTCGTCGGCCCCGACCTCCAGTCCGACGATGCGGTCCACGTCCTCGCCCTTGGCCGTCAGCATGATGATCGGCGTGCGGTCGTGCGCCGCGCGCAAGCGCCGGCAGATCGACAGGCCGTCCTCTCCCGGCATCATCAGGTCGAGCACGATCAGATCCACCGTCTCGCGCAGCAGCAGCCGATTGAGCGCCTTGCCGTCCTCGGCCACCATGACCTCGAAACCCTCCTGCGTGAGGTAGCGGCGCAGCAGATCGCGGATGCGCGCATCGTCATCGACCACGAGGATCTTGTCTGTACGGTGGGTTCCTGTTGCCATGAAGTGCTCCGGCCATTTGTAACAACGGCGATTCTGGACCGGAGAACGGCAAATTTTCGGCGCCGCGGCACCAGCCTGACCCTCTGTTACAAGTTTTGCCTGCGCTGGCCGAATCGAACTACTGCGCGGCCCAGCCGCCGTCCATGTTCCAGGCCACGCCGCGCACGTTGTCGCCCGCCGGGGAGCAGAAGAACACCGCCAGCTCGCCCAGCTGCTCGGGCGTGGTGAAGTGCATCGAGGGCTCCTTCTCGCCCAGCAGCAGTTTCTTGGCGTCCTCGTTGGAGATACCGTGCTCCCTGGCCTTGGCATCCACCTGTTTCTGCACCAGCGGCGTGAGCACCCAGCCGGGACAGATCGCATTGCAGGTCACGCCCGTCGGCGCAGTCTCCAGCGCCGTCACCTTGGTGAGACCGACGATGCCGTGCTTGGCCGCCACGTAGGCCGACTTCTGCGCCGACGCCACCAGCCCGTGCACCGAGGCGATGTTGATGATGCGCCCCCAATCGGCCGCGAGCATCGCGGGCAGCGCGAGCCGCGTGGCATGAAACGCGCTCGACAGGTTGATGGCGATGATCGCGTCCCAGCGCTCCACCGGGAAGTCCTGGATGTTTGCCACGTGCTGGATGCCGGCGTTGTTCACCAGGATGTCCACGCGGCCGAACTCCTGGGCGGCGTACTGCATCATGGCCTCGATTTCCGCCGGGCGGCTCATGTCCGCGCCGTGGTAGCCAGTCCTGATCCCCGCGGCCCTGCCCGCCTGCGCGACCAGCTCGCGCGGCCCGTCCACGTCCCCGAAACCGTTCAGCACGATGTTCGCGCCCTCGCGCGCGAGCGCCTGGGCAATGCCCAGGCCGATGCCGCTGGTGGAGCCGGTGACGAGTGCCGTTTTACCTTTCAGCATGACAAATTCTCCGAATCAATTAGGATGCAACTCGGACATTATCTGACGCTGCGCTGCAACATGGTTCCCACCGTACAACCCACGCTCGAACACGTCTTCTGTCCCGGCGCCGCCGCCCGGGACGCCAGCGACGGACACCGCATGGCGTATTGGGAATGGAACGCCACCGGCAACCCGGCGCACCCGCATGTGATCGTCTGCGCGCACGGTCTCTCGCGCCAGGGGCGCGACTTCGACACGCTGGCGCGCGCCCTGGCGCCGCACGCGCGCGTCGTCTGCCCGGACGTGGTCGGGCGCGGCCGGAGCGATTGGCTGGCCGACCCGCAGGGCTACCAGATCCCGCTGTACGCCGCCGACATGCTGGCGCTGCTCGCGCAGCTGCACCGACAGGCCCCGGTCACGACGCTGGACTGGGTGGGCACCAGCATGGGCGGACTGATCGGCATGGTGCTCGCGGGCCAGCCCGAACTGCCGCTGCCCTTGCCGGTGCACCGGCTGGTACTCAACGACGTCGGCCCGGTCCTGCAGTGGCAGGCGCTGCAGCGCATCGGCCAATACCTGGGCGAACCCGCGCACTTCGCCACCGAGCAGCAGGCGGCCGACGCGCTCTGGGCCGTCTCCGCCACCTTCGGCCCGCACACCCCGGCGCAGTGGCTCGCGCTGAGCCGCCCCATGCTGCGCCCCGCGCCGCAGGGAGGGTTCCGGCTGCACTACGACCCGGCGATCGCCGTGCCCTTCAAGGCGCTCACGCCGCAAATGGCCGAGGAAGGCGAAGCGACGATGTGGCAGCACTACGACCGGATCCACGCCGCAACCCTGCTACTGCGCGGCAAGGCATCCGACCTGCTCAGCGCCGACACCGCCGCGCTCATGCAGCAACGCGGCCCGCGCCCGCGCATGGTCGAGTTCGACGGCGTGGGCCACGCGCCCACGTTGATCGCAGACGACCAGGTGGCGGCGGTCACCCGCTTTCTCCTCGCGCCGGGGGCCGCGCGCAGCGCATGAAGAGCAGCACGCTCACCCAGCCGCTCGCGGCCCACGAGGGCCAGGCGCAACGGCGCGACCCCTTGCCGCACCTGATCGCCGCCACCGCCGAGGTCCCGGCCGACCTGGACCTGCACCCGCAGGAAGCGCTCGCGCGCGCTCGCGCATTCGCCGAACCACTGCTGGCCGGCGAGCACCTCGACACCGGCGAGAACACGCTGGCGCACGCCGACGCGGTGGCACGGATCCTCCAGGGCCTGGGCAGCTCCGAAACCATGCAGGCCGCGATCTACCTGGTGCACACCTGCACGCACCTGACGCGGCCCGAGGAAATCCTCGCCAAGGCCTTCAGCCCCAACTTCGCGCAGCTGGCAGTCGAGACCACCAAGCTGATGCGCGTGCAGCGCCAGGCCCGCGAGGCGCACGCCACGCGCATGCCGCTGGACGCCGTGGCGCTGCAAACCGAGAACGTGCGCAAGATGCTGCTGGCGTTCTCGCGCGACCTGCGCGTGGTACTGCTGCGGCTGGCATCGCGCCTGCAGACCATGCGCTACCTGGCGTCGATCAAAAAGCCCGCCTCGCCCGCGATGGCCAGCGAAACCCTGCAGGTCTTCGCGCCGCTGGCCAACCGCCTGGGCATCTGGCAGTTCAAGTGGGAGCTGGAGGACCTGGCCTTTCGCGCGCTGGAGCCCGACACCTACCGCGACGTCGCCCGGTTGCTCGACGAAAAGCGCGTCGAGCGCGAGCAGTACGTGGAACAGCTGCGCCAGCGGCTCGAAACGCAGCTGCGCGCCCACAGCATCAGCGCCACGGTTTCGGGCCGCCCCAAGCACATCTACAGCATCGTCAAGAAGATGCGCGGCAAGTCGCTGCCCTTCGATCAGGTGTACGACCTGTACGCGCTGCGCGTCATCGTCGCGAGCGTGAAGGACTGCTACACCGCGCTCAGCTGGGTGCACAGCCACTACCAGTCGATAGAAGCCGAATTCGACGACTACATCGCCAGGCCCAAGCCCAACGGCTACCAGTCGCTGCACACCGTGGTGCGCGACGAGGCCGGGCGCGCGATCGAGATCCAGATCCGCACGCAGGCCATGCACGACCATGCCGAAAGCGGCGTCGCCGCGCACTGGGCTTACAAGGAGGCGGGCACCAAGGGCTACGCCGGGGTGAGCGCCAGCAGCGATTACGACGCCAAGATCGCCGTGCTGCGCCAGCTCCTGGCCTGGGAGCGCGACCTGGCGGGCAGCGCCAGCTACAGCGACCTGTTCGAGGACCGCATCTACGTGCTCACCCCCGACGCGGCGGTGATCGAGCTGCCGCAGGGCGCCACCCCGGTGGATTTCGCCTACGCGGTGCACACCAGCGTGGGCCACCGCTGCCGCGGCGCCAAGGTCGACGGCGTCATGGTGCCCCTCAATACCGCGCTGCAGAACGGCCAGACGGTGGAAATCACCACCGCCAAGGAAGGCCGGCCTTCGCGCGACTGGCTCAACCCGGAGCTCGGCTACATCACCGGCAACCGGGCCAAGGCCAAGGTCCGCGCCTGGTTCAATGCCCAGGCGATGCAAACCACGATCGCGCGCGGGCGCGAGCTGGTCGAGAAACTGCTGCAGCGCGAAGGCAAGACCGCGACCAAGCACGACGACCTGGCCGCGCAGCTCGGCTACAAGAGCGCGGACGCCCTGTTCGAGGTCGTCGGCAAGGACGAGCTGTCGCTGCGCAGCATCGAGCAGCTCCTGCACCCCGCGCAGCCCGCCGTCGCCGCGCAGGAGGTGCCTGCCCCCAGGAAGCCGCGCAGCGATGCCGCCTCCCAGGGCGCGGTGCTGGTCGTCGGCCTGGGCTCGCTCATGACGCAACTGGCCAAGTGCTGCAAGCCCGCGCCACCCGACGAGATCCGCGGCTTCGTCACGCGCGGCAAGGGTGTGAGCGTGCACCGCGCCGACTGCAGCAACTTCCGCGAACTCGCGGCACGCCACGAGGAGCGCGTGATCGACGTCGCCTGGGGCAGCGACACGCACCCCGCGGGCGAGGTCTATCCGATGGACGTCGCCATCGAAGCCGCCGACCGCCAGGGCCTGCTGCGCGACATCTCCGACGTGTTCACGCGCGAGAAGACCAACGTCATCGGCGTGCAGACCCAGTCGGTCAGGGGCACGGCGTGGATGACCTTCACCGTCGAAATCGCCGATGCCGAACGCCTGAACAAGATCCTTGCCATCGTCGCCGCCGTCCCGGGCGTACGGTCGGCGCGCAGGCGCTGAGCCTGGAGCGGCGGGTGCCGATTTGTTGCTAGAATCGCGCTCTTCGGTAGAACAGGCGCGTAGCTCAGCTGGTTAGAGCACCACCTTGACATGGTGGGGGTCGTTGGTTCGAGTCCAATCGCGCCTACCAATGCAATCAGGCACTTGGCACAAATGCCAAGTGCCTTTTTCTTGGCAGCGCGCCAACAAGCGAAACAGCGAGAATCGGGCCAGGGCGAGAGCGCCGCGCCACGGGCAACCCCGCGCACCATTGGCCTTGCCTAAAATCTGCTGCACTGCAAAATCGGCAGTTGCAGACCGACCGATCCACAGCTCCCAGGAGACGCTGGTGCCAGACAAGACCCCCACCCCCGAACCGCAAGCGGCGCAGCGCGTCATCAAGAAATACCCCAACCGGCGCCTGTACGACACCTCCACCTCCACCTACATCACGCTGGCCGAGGTGCGCCAGCTCGTGATCGACGGCGTGGACGTGGCAGTGCGCGACGCCAAGACCGGCGACGATCTCACGCGTTCCATCCTGCTGCAGATCATCCTGGAAGAAGAGGCCGGCGGCGCGCCGATGTTCAGCGAGGCAGCGCTGGCCAACATCATCCGCTTCTACGGCCATGCGATGCAGGGCTTCATGGGCGCCTACCTGGAAAAGAACGTGCAGATGTTCACCGAAGTCCAGGCCAAGCTCGCCGAGCAGGCCAAGACCATCACGCCGGAGATGTGGAACCACTTCATGAGCCTGCAATCGCCCATGATGCAAAGCCTGATGGGCAGCTACATCGAGCAGTCGCAAACGGTGTTCCAGCACATGCAGGAGCAGATGAACAAGCAGACCGAGCAGATGCTCGGCGCCTTCGGCATCAAGCAGCGCTGACCCCGCCGCCATGACCACCACGCTCGCTCCCGCCAAGACCCCGAAAATCGGCTTCGTCAGCCTCGGCTGCCCCAAGGCGCTGACCGACTCCGAACTCATCCTCACGCAGCTGAGCGCCGAGGGCTACGAGACCTCCAAGACCTTCGACGGCGCCGATCTGGTCATCGTCAACACCTGCGGCTTCATCGACGACGCGATCAGGGAAAGCCTGGACACGATCGGCGAGGCGCTGACGGAAAACGGCAAGGTCATCGTCACCGGCTGCCTGGGCGCCACGCCCGGTAAGGACGGCGGCACGCTGGTGCAGGAGGTGCACCCCAGCGTGCTCGCGGTCACCGGCCCGCAGGCCACGCAGGAGGTGATGGACGCGGTGCACCGGCACCTGCCCAAGCCGCACGACCCGTTTCTCGACCTCGTGCCCAATGCCTTCGGCGAGGCCGGTCTCAAGCTCACGCCGCGCCATTACGCCTACCTCAAGATTTCCGAGGGCTGCAACCACCACTGCACCTTCTGCATCATTCCGTCGATGCGCGGCACGCTGGTCTCGCGCCCCATCGGGGCCATCCTGCGCGAGGCCCGGGCGCTGTTCAACGGCGGCGTCAAGGAGCTGCTGGTGATCAGCCAGGACACCTCGGCCTACGGCGTGGACAAGCGCTACGAAGCGGGCTCCTTCATGGGCCGCGGCATCGCCACGCGCACGCTCGAACTGGTGCAGGAGCTCGGTGAACTGGCCAGGCCCTTTGGCGCCTGGGTGCGGCTGCACTACGTCTACCCCTACCCGAGCGTGGACGAGTTGATCCCGCTGATGGCGCAGGGCCTGGTGCTGCCCTACCTGGACGTGCCCTTCCAGCACAGCCACCCCGACGTCCTGAAGCGCATGAAACGCCCGGCCAGCGGCGAGAAAAACCTCGAGCGCATCCAGCGCTGGCGCGCCGCCTGCCCCGAACTCGTGATCCGCTCCACCTTCATCGCCGGCTTTCCCGGCGAGACCGAAGACGAATTCCGGCACCTGCTCGACTTCATGCGCGAAGCGCAGATCGACCGCGCCGGCTGCTTCGCCTACAGCAACGTGCAGGGCGCGGCGGCCAACGACCTGCCCGGCATGCTGGCGCCCGAGCTGCGCGAGGAACGCCGCGCGCGCTTCATGGCCGTGGCCGAGGAGGTTTCCACCATCAGGCTGCAGCGGCGCGTGGGCCAGACGCTGCAGGTGCTGGTGGACAAGGCGGCGAGCCAGGGCAAGAAGGGCGGCACCGGCCGCAGCTACGCCGACGCGCCCGACATCGACGGCGTCGTGCACCTGCTGCCCGCGGAGAAAGCCAGCAAGACCTACAAGACGGGCGACTTCGTCAAGGCCCGCATCGTCGGCACGCAAGGGCACGACCTGATCGGCCAGCCGGCCTGAAAGACGGGGAGAAAGCACCCGGGCGCGCGCGGACCGTCCCCCGCACCGCGACACCCCTGCCCTGCCGCGGACAAAAGGCGGCTGCCAGCCGCGCAAACGCGATGGTGATACCCTTTTTGCGTCCGGAAACTTCGCCACCGCGCATCCCACCACGATGAACCGAGTCGACCCCGCCGTGCTCAACACGCCGCAGCCCCCCTGTTCGCTGCCCCGACGCCTGTCCCTGCACGCGGGTGACCCGCAGCGGTTTCGCCGGCACCTGCGCGCCTACTTCCTGGAAACCTTCGATGCCTACGAAACGCTGTTTCGCACGCTCGCGTGCGAGGCTGCCTGGGTCGAACGGCCGATCACGCTGCGCCACCCGCTGATCTTCTATTACGGCCACACCGCCACTTTCTTCGTCAACAAGCTGCTGCTCACGCGCCTGATCGGTGCGCGCATCGACCCGCACCTGGAGTCGATCTTCGCCGTCGGCGTCGATGAAATGAGCTGGGACGACCTGGACGATGCGCACTACGACTGGCCCGGCGTCGCCAGGGTGCAGGCCTACCGCGACCAGGTGCGCAAGCTGGTGACGGACCTGATCGACACGGCGCCACTGACCTTGCCGGTGAATTGGGAAAACCCCTGGTGGGCCATCGTGATGGGGGTGGAGCACGAGCGCATCCATCTAGAGACCTCGTCCGTGCTGATCCGCCAGCACCGCCTCGACTACGTGCAGACCAGGCCCGAGTGGCCGGTGTGCGCGCTGACGGGCGCAGCCCCGGTGAACACGCTGGTCGACGTGCCCGCGGGCCACGTCGGGCTGGGCAAGCCGTTCGACTGCGAGCGCTATGGCTGGGACAACGAATACGGCCGCCACGCCGCCGACGTGCCCGCCTTCCAGGCCGGCCGCCTGCTGGTGAGCAACGGCGAATTCCTGGAATTCGTCACGGCCGGCGGCTACGCGCACGACGCCTTCTGGGACGACGAGGGCCGCCGCTGGCGCGACTTCGCCAAGGCCATGCATCCCACCTTCTGGGTGCAGGGCCGTGACGGCTGGCGCCTGCGCCTGATGACGCAGGTGGTGGCGATGCCCTGGAACTGGCCGGTGGAGGTCAACTGCCTCGAAGCCCGGGCCTTTTGCCGCTGGAAGACGCAGCAGACCGGCCGGAACGTGCGCCTGCCGACCGAGGACGAATGGCACCGCGTGCTGGCCGCGAGCGGCTGGCAGCTGGCGGACGATCGCCCGGCCGGCGCCAACCTCTACCTGGAGCACTGGGCCTCGCCATGCCCGGTGGACCACTTCGCGCACGGGCCGTTCTGCGACGCGGTGGGCAACGTCTGGCAATGGACCGAGACGCCCACCTACCCGTTCGAAGGCTTCAAGACCCACCCGATCTACGACGACTTCACCACGCCGACCTTCGACGACCGGCACAACCTGATCAAGGGCGGCTCGTGGATCGCCACCGGCAACGAAGCCGAACCCGAGTCGCGCTACGCCTTCCGGCGCCACTTCTTCCAGCACGCGGGCTTTCGCTACGTGGCGGCCGAAACGCCGGTGGCCACACCCGCCTCGCGCTACGAGACCGACGACCTGATCACGCAGTACATGGAGTTCCACTACGGCGCCGAGTACCACGGCGTGCCCAACTTCCCCCAGGCGCTGGCACGGATCGCCATCGAGGCCGTGGGCAGCGGCCCGCACCGGCGCGCGATGGACCTGGGCTGCGCCGTGGGGCGCGCCGTGTTCGAGCTGGCGCGCCACTTCGACGAAGTGGTGGGCGTGGACTTCTCCGCGCGCTTCATCGACCAGGGCGTGGCGCTGGCGCGCGGCGACACGGTGCGCTACACGGCGGTGGAGGAAGGCGAGCTGGTCGAGTACAAGGCCGCCAACCTGGCCGGCCTGGGCCTGCAGGACACGGCGACGCGCGTGGCCTTCTGGCAGGGGGATGCCTGCAACCTCAAACCGCAATTTGCCGGCTACGACCTGATCCTGGCCGCCAACCTGATCGACCGGCTGTACGACCCGGCCCAGTTCGTCACCACCATCCACGAGCGCCTGAACCTGGGCGGCGTGCTGATGCTCACCTCGCCCTACACCTGGCTGGCCGAGCACACGCCGCGCGAGAAGTGGCTGGGCGGTTTCAAGAAGGACGGCGAGAGCTGGCGCACGCTCGATGCGCTCAAGGCCTTGCTGGGCCCGCACTTCGACATGGTGGGCGGGCCGCGCAGCGTGCCCTTCGTCATCCGCGAAACCAAGCGCAAGTTCCAGCACACGCTGTCCGAGGTCACGCTGTGGCGGCGCACGCGATAGAGGCTGGATCGATGTCAATGGCGGGGCGGCGGCCGCGTTCCACGCTTCAGAGCCTGCCCGACTGCCCGTAGGGGCGAAAACAGACGATGCACCCATCCGCACCGCAGAACCGCTTTCACACCCGATGAACCCGTCACGCCTTTTCTCACCCGGCCTGCTCGCCGCCTGCGGCCTGGCCTGCTCGATGGGGCTGGCCCAGACCAGTCCGCCAACCGCCCCGCCCCAGGCAGTCAGTCCGCGCGAAGCCCACATCCCGCCGCGCCCCTTCAGTGCCCCCGCGCCGCTGGCGCAGGCGCTGCGCTTCAAGATGCAGTCGCCCCAGGTGCGCGAGCTGCAGATCCGCCTGCGGCACGCCAGATACCTGGCCACCTACGACGCCAACGACCAGTTCGGCGCGGCCACCCGCACGGCGGTTGAAAAATTCCAGCGCGAAAGCGGCCTGCCCGCGACCGGCGTGGTCGACCAGAAAACCTGGGACGCGCTGCGCGCCAAGTCCTTCGACCCCACCGCCGCCGAGCTGAGCAACAGCGACATCGGCCCCTGGTTCACCGGCCCGCAGCACGCGGGCTACATCATGGAGCTGCAGGACCGCCTGCGGCAGGCGGGCGCATACGCCGGCCCCACCGATGGCGTGCTGAGCCCGGCCACCCGGCAGGCCGTGTCCGCCTGGCGCGCCCGGCACGGCCTGGCCGCCGGCGAGGTAATGGACGAGCGCGCCTGGGCCCGGCTGATCGCCGCCACGCGCAACCCGCGCTACGCGCGGCTGTTCAGCGCGCCGCCCGCCAGCACGCTCGCGCAGGCGCTCGACGCGCGCTGCACCACCGGCCGGGTGGTGTGCATCTCCAAGGCGCAGAAGGTGATGTCGTACGTGGTGGACGGGAAGATCAAGTTCACGCGCGAGGCGCGGTTTTCGCGCCCCGGCTGGGACAGCCCGCTGGGCGAGTTCCGCGTCTGGTACAAGAACAGCGACACGGTGTCCAAGATCTTCGGCGAGCGCACGCCCATGCCCTACGCCCTCTTCTACCACGGCAACGTGGCCATCCACTTCTCCGACGACTTCGCCGAGAACGGCTACGCCAGCGGCTCGCACGGCTGCAGCCAGCTGCGCGACTACCAGGTCGCCAAGTGGCTGTACGAGCAGGTGAAGGTGGGGGACCGGGTGGTGGTGTACGAGTGACAGGCACGGCCTCCTTGACAAGACCGAATTCGGTCTGTATTTTGGCTGTCAGACCCTCCAAGAACCGCCATGTCCCTCGCAAAGCAGATCAGGCCCATCACCTACCTGAAATCCAGTGCGGCAGAAATCGTCAAGGAATTTGCCGTCAACCCCGACCCCATCATCATCACCCAGAACGGTGAAGCCAAGATGGTCGTCATGGACATCGCCGAGTATGAAAAGCAGCAGGAGGCATTGGCCTTGCTGAAACTGCTGGCCTTGGGAAAAAAGGAATTCGCCGAAGGCAAATTCAGCGATGCGCACGCCTTTCTCGATCCGATGGATGATTGACCGTGCCGCGCCGGCTTCTCATTCTGCGCAGCGCCCAGCGGGAATTCAGGGACGTCAGGGAGTACGTCAAAAAGGAGTTCGGCGACCTCACCTGCAATGCCGTCAACGCCGAATACAAAAAAGCCTTCCGGCTCATCGAGCGCCAACCGGAAATCGGCAGCTGTATCGATGAACTGAAGGACCTGGGCATCACGAATGTCCGCTGCACGCTGGTCCGGCAGACACGGATCGTGTACGAATTCGATGAGCACATGGCTCTGATCCACATGTTCGTCCACACCAGGAGAAACTTCAGGGCCCACCTTTTCAAACGCTTGCTCGATCAAGAGTGACGGGAGCCGGGTGAAGTACCGACACCCCTGGCGCAGGCATCGCCTTCGCTGGTGGCATCGGCCCGGCAATCCGGCTATCGTGGGCACACCGCACCGGAGAACCGCCATGCCTGCCACCTCGTTTGAAGACCGCGCCTGCGGCGCACTGATGGGCGCACTGATCGGCGACGCGCTCGCCGTCGGCCCGCACTGGTACTACGACCTGGACGAGCTGCGCGCCGCCTACGGACCGTGGATCAGCGGCTACACCACGCCCAGGCCGGGGCGCTACCACGACGGGCTCAAGGCCGGCGATTCGTCGCAGGCCGGCTGGCTGCTCGAACTGACCATGCGCTCGCTGGCCGGGCAGGGCCGCTACGACGAGGCGGACTTCTGCCGCCGCATCGACCAGGACTTCTTCCCGCTGATCGACGGCACGCCGAACAACGGCCCCGGCGGCTACACCAGCCAGTCGATGCGCGAGGCCTGGCGCCAGCGCGTGCTCCGCGGCCAGCCCTGGGGCCGGGTGGCGGGCTACGCCGACACCACGGAAGCGGCCGAGCGCGTGCTCGCTATCGCGGTGCGCTACGCGAACGACCCGCAGGCGCTCGCCGAAAGCGTGAGCGGCAACACCGCGCTCACGCAGATCGACCCCACCGTCGGCGCGATGACCACGGCCTACGCGCTGGCGCTGGGCCAGCTGGTGCAGGGCGAGCGCTTCGACGGCCAGATCACCGCCAGGCTCATGAAGCTGGTGCGAGAGGGCCGTCTGCCGTTTCACAGCGTCACCCTGCAGGACCAGGACGCCGTGCCCGACGGCCCCGAGAAGCCGCGCAAGGCCGGCCAGTTCTGCTCGCCCGACGCGTTGATCGGCATGGGCTACATCGCCGGCGCCGCGCTCGACCCCGGCGTGCGCATCGAGCCGGCCTGGAAGGTCTCGCTGGTCTACGGGATGCCCTGCGCGGTCTACCACCAGTTCCCGGCGGCCTACCACCTGGCCGCGCGCTTCGCCGACGACTTCGAGGCCGCCGTGCTCCACGCCGTCAACGGCGGCGGGCAGAACCAGGCCCGCGCCATCCTGACCGGTGCGCTGGTGGGCGCGATGGTCGGCGTCGGCGGCATCCCGGAGCGCTTCATCCAGGGCCTGGAGCGGCACGAGGAGCGCCTGCGGCTGGCGCGGCGCATCGCCGCGCAGGCGCGGGCCTGAGCGCGGCTCAGAGAACGACAGGGTCGTCGGGCAGTTCGTTGCCGGCGGCATCCGCCGCCGGGCCGCCCGGGAAGTGCTCGACCAGCACGCCGGAGACTTCTTCGAGCGCCTGCGTCAGTCCCTCCTCGAACCGCCCCTCGTGCAGCGCGCTGCCCAGGCGGTCGACCATCGCGCTCCAGGCGGCCTGGTCGACGCAGCGGGCCAGGCCGCGGTCGGCCACCAGCTCGATCGCGCGCTCGGCGAGCAGCAGGTAGATCAGCACGCCGTTGTTGCGCTCGGTGTCCCAGACGCCGAGCTTGGAAAACATCATCAGCGCGCGCTGGCGCACGATCCGGCCGATCGGCACCTGCCGGCGCAGGTGGCGCCAGAGGTAGCTCGTGGGCAGGCCGCCCTCGACGCACAGGCGGATCTGCCCGGTGTGGCGCCGTTCGCTGGCGGCCACGCGGCCACGCAGGCGCTCCAGCATCTGCGGCGGCAGGGCGCGGCGCGCGGCGTGCTCGTCGAACCAGCGGTGGCGCAGCAGGCGCACGAGGCCATCGATCATCGTCACCAACTCCCGCTGGCGCCGCCGCCGCCGAAATCCCCGCCGCCGCCCGAACGGAAGCCACCGCCGCCGGAACCGAACCCGCCACCCGAGCCGAACCCGCCGCCACCACCCCAGCCGCCGCCGCGCGAGCCCCTGCCGATCGGGCCCATGGCATGGCCCATGAGAGCGAACACAAAGACGCCCAGGCCGACGAGCACCGCCATCGCCAGGCCCACGCCCAGCCACAGCGCCAGCCCCCCGGCGCCGGCGCCCGTCGCGAGCGCCCCCAGCCTGCGCCCGAACAGGGAGCGCAGCACCGCGCTGGCGACCGGCGCCAGGAAGAACGCGAGGATGAGCAGCTGGAGCGCATCGGGCTCGAAACCACCGCCATGCGCCGGCACCGGCGGCAGGGGCTCGCCGCGAATGCGCGCCGCGATCTGGTCGACGGCCGCGCCCACCCCCGCGGCATAGTCGCCGCGCCGGAACGCTGGCGTGATCACCTCGTCGATGAGGCGGCTGGCGGCGATGTCCGGCACCGCCCCTTCGAGGGTCTTGGTGACCTCGATGCGCACGCGCCGGTCGTCCTTGGCCACCAGCAGGATCAGCCCGTCGCCGATACCCGCGCGGCCGATCTTCCACGCGTTGCCCACCCGGTTGGCATAGGCGACGATGTCCTCGGGCGCCGTGCTCGGCACGAACAGCACCACTACCTGCGCGCCCTGGTCGCGCTCCAGCGCCGCGAGCGTGGCCTCGAGCGATGCACGCGCGGCGGCATCGAGCGTGTCCGTCCGGTCGATCACGTGGCCCGTGAGCGCGGG
Source organism: Pseudomonadota bacterium (assembly GCA_963205335.1). GTDB lineage: Bacteria > Pseudomonadota > Gammaproteobacteria > Burkholderiales > Burkholderiaceae_C > Comamonas_C. Next base: position 60,573 of record CAUJIM010000098.1, on the reverse strand, counting down.
CACCGGCTGCAGCGGCTGCGCGCCGGCGCCGCACACCGATGCTACTATCAAAAACGCAGCTAGCAGCGCCCGGCCAAAAAGCGCCAGCGACATTTTTCGACTCCCATGGCCAGCCGCACCCGTTTCCTGTCGCACGCCCTCAGCGCGCCGGCCCGGTGCCGAAATCCACCTTGGGCGGGCGGGCGATCTCCGCCTCGTTGGCCACGCTGAAATTCTCCTTCGGCGCGTAGCCGAAGGCCTTGGCCGTCAGGTTGGTCGGGAATTCCCGCGTCAGCACGTTGTACTGCCTGACCGCCTCGATGTAGCGCCCGCGCGCCACGGCGATGCGGTTCTCGGTGCCCTCGAGCGCCACGCGCAGGTCGGCGAAGGCCTTGTTGGCCTTCAGGTCGGGGTAGCGCTCCACCGTGACCATCAGGCGGCTCAGCGCGCTGGAGAGCTCGCCCTGCGCCGCCTGGAACTGCTGGAACGCCTGTGGGTCGTTCAGCGTCTCGGGCGTCACCTGGATGCTGCTGGCCTTGGCGCGGGCCTCGATCACCTTGGTGAGCGTCTCCTGCTCGAAATTCGCCTCGCCCTTGACAGTGGCCACGAGGTTGTCGATCAGGTCGGCGCGCCGCTGGTACTGGTTGACGACCTCGCTCCAGGCCGACTGCGTCGATTCGTCCAGCCTTTGAAAGTCGTTGTAGCCGCAGCCCGCGAGCGACAGCGCCAGCAGCAGGGCGCCGAGCCATGAAGCGATGCGAAAGGTCATGAAGCTTCTCCCGTGAAATGATCGATCGGACGGCGCGTCGCGCGCCCCTGCGTCAGCGCGGCGCGGCCTCCTGCACCGGCCCGGCGTTCCACACGCGCCAGCGCAGCTGCATGCCCTCGGGCACGAAGACCACCACCGGCAGCCTGCTGTTGTAGCGCAGCAGCAGCGGCTCGGCCTGCACGAAGCCGGGCTTCTCGCTGCCGGGCGGGCACATCATCATGGTCGAGCGCACCTGGCCGCGGCTTTCCAGCACCCAGTAGGTGTAGCCCCAGCCCGGGACGTCGCGCGCCGCGAAGCGCCCATCCAGGCCGCGGGCGTTGCAATCCACGGTCATCGCCTTGCCGCCGATCAGCTCCAGCTTGTGCTCGTCCTCGCGGGCAAGCACCGGCACATCGATCACGTGGCGCTGGTGGCCCGCGAGGGTGGCGGGAAAGGCCTTGAGCTCGCGCGCGGCGGCGGGGTCGGGGGCCGCGGGCTGCTGCGCGCAGGCGGTCAGCAGGGCGCCGCACAGCGGCAGCGAGAGCGCGAGGCGCCGGGTCGTGAAGGGGGTCCGCATGCCGGGGAATTTAACAGGCGCCGCCGGCGGCCACCAGCAGCGCCACCGCGCGCGCCTCGATCGCCTGGCCCTGCCCCACCGGGCCCAGGCGCTCGGCGGTCTTGGCCTTGACGCTGACCTGGGCGGGGTCGAGGCCCAGCACCTGCGCGATGCACTCGCGCATCGCCGCGATGTGCCCCGACAGGCGCGGCGCCTGCGCGATCACGGTGCTGTCGATGTTGGCCACGGCCCAGCCGCGGGCGCGCACCGCGTCCATCGCGGCGCGCAGCAGCACGCGCGAATCGGCGCCGCGCCAGCGTGCGTCGGTATCGGGGAAGTGGCTGCCGATGTCGCCCAGCGCGGCGGCGCCGAGCAGCGCGTCGGTGACGGCGTGCAGCAGCACGTCGGCGTCGGAATGGCCCAGCAGCCCGAGCGGGTGGGCTATCTCCACGCCGCCGATCACCAGGCGCCTGCCCGGAACGAGCGCGTGGATGTCCCAGCCCTCCCCGATGCGCCAACCCGGGGTGGTCTTCATGGTAAGCGGCTCCTGAACACGCCTTCGGCCAGAGCGAAGTCCTCGGGCCAGGTCACCTTGAGGTTGTGCGCGCTGCCCCGCACCAGCAGCGGGCGATGGCCCGCCGCTTCCATCGCGCTGGCCTCGTCGGTCAGGCCGGCGAAGCCGTCGGCCGCACGCGCCTGCAGGGCCGCGTGCAGCGCGCCGAGGCGAAACATCTGCGGCGTCTGCGCGAGCCACAGGCCCTCGCGCGCCAGCGTCTGCGCCGAACGCCCGTCCTGCGCGCGCTTGAGCGTATCGGGCAGCGGCAGCGCCAGCAGGCCGCCCACCGCATCGTCCAGGCAGGCGTCGATCAGGGCGTCGACCAGGCCGGGCGTGACGAGGCAGCGCGCCGCGTCGTGCACCAGCACCCAGTCGCTGTCCGGGGCGCCGCCGGCGCGCAGGTGCGCCAGGCCGTTGAAGACGCTGTGCGCGCGCGTCGCGCCGCCGCAATCGGCCACCTCCCAGGCGGCCTGGCGCGGTGCCAGCGTAGCGTCGCCCGGCGCCACCACGACCAGCACGCGGCCGATGCGCGGCACGGCGGCGAGCGCCGCGAGCGTGTGCTCCACCAGCCGCCGGCCGGCCACGCGCCGGTATTGCTTGGCCTCGCCGCCGCCCGCGCGCGCACCGCTGCCGGCACAGGGCACGAGGGCGGTCAGGCGCGCGGCATCAGCGCTCATGGAGCAGCGACCACAGGCGCGCGGGCGTCACCGGCATCTGCAGGAGCGGCGCCGCGCCGCCATGCCCGGCGCGCGCGAGTGCGTCGGCGATGGCGTTGACCACGCAGGGCGCGGCGCCGATGGTGCCGAGCTCGCCCACGCCCTTGACGCCCAGCAGGTTGTTGCTGCTCGGCGTCGATTCGTCCATCTCCATGCGGAAGTCGGCGGCGAAATCCCGCGCGCGCGGCGCGGTGTAGTCCATCAGGCTGCCGGTGAGCAGCTGGCCGGTGTCCTCGTCGTAGACCACGCGCTCCATCAGCGCCTGGCCGATGCCCTGCACCGCGCCGCCGACGAGCTGGCCGCGCACGATCAGCGGGTTGACCACGCGGCCGACGTCGTTCACGCCGGCGTAGGCCGCCAGCGCCACCACGCCGGTCTCGGGGTCGATCTCGACCTCGCAGACGTGCGCGCCGTTGGGCCAGGTGGGCCCGGCCACGGTGTGCGTGTGCTCGACGAAGATGCGGCCGTCCGGCTGCCTGCCCGCGAGCGCGAACAGGCCGATGCTGCGGTCGGTGCCGGCCACGGTGAAGCGCCCGGCCTCGTAGCGGATGTCGGGCTCGGCCACCTCCAGCTCGGCGGCCGCCAGGTGCCGTGCGCGGTCGACGGTCTCGCGCGCGCCCGTGGCCATGGCCGAGCCGCCGGTGAAGAGCGAGCGCGAGCCGGCCGAGCCGAAGCCGTTGCCGCGCTCGGTGTCGCCCAGCACCACGCGCACCTGCTCGATCGGCACGCCGAACGCGTCGACCACGAGCTGCGCGAGCGACGTGGCGATGCCCTGCCCCATCTGGTTGACGGCCGAATAGACCTCGATCACGCCGCCCGCCTGCACGTCGACGGTGACGCGCTCCTCGAAGGCGTTGCCGCCGGTCCATTCAAGAAAGGTGGCCAGCCCCAGGCCGCGCCAGAGACCGCGCGCCTTCGATTCGGCCGCGCGCGCGCCGAACCCGGCCCAGTCGGCCAGCGCCAGCGCCTGGTCGAGCACGTGCCCGAAGCGGCCCACGTCGTAGGTCTGGCCCATGGGGTTGGTGTAGGGCATCTGCTCGGGACGGATGAAGTTGCGCCGGCGCAGCTCGACGCGGTCGATGCCGCTCTGGCGCGCCGCCTCGTCCAGCACGCGCTCCATGTTGAAGATCGCCTCGGGCCTGCCCGCGCCGCGGTAGGCGCTGGTCGGCGCCTGGTGGGTGAGCATCGCGCGGAAGTGGAAGTCGATCACCGGCACGTGGTAGACGCTGGTCTGCACCCAGGGGCCGATCAGGAGCTGGATGACCACGCCCGTGGTGAGCGCGTAGGCGCCGACGTTGGCGTGCGAATGCACGCGCAGCGCCAGGATGCGGCCCTCGGCGTCGAGCGCCAGCTCCACGTGCGCCTGCACGTCGCGCCCGTGCAGGGTGGAGAGGAACTCCTCGCCACGCTCGCCGGCCCAGCGCACCACGCCTCCCGTGGCCCGCGCGGCCCAGCCGATCGCGGCGTCCTCGGGGTAGGAGCTGGTCTTCATGCCGAAGCCGCCGCCCACGTCGCCCACGCGCACGCGCACCGCCTCCGGCGCCAGGCCGAGCGTGCGCGCGACGTTCTCGCGCACCGCCGTCGGCATCTGCGAAGAGATGAACATGTCCAGCCGCTGGCCCGCCCCGTCCCAGGCGGCGCGCACGCTGCGCGGCTCCAGCGTGAGCGCGGCCACGCGCTGGTGCGTGATGTCGAGCCGGACCACGTGCGCCGCCCGCGCGAAGGCCGCGGCGGCGGCCTGGGCGTCGCCGTGGCGCGCCTCGCAGGCGACGTTGTCCGGCGCCTCGGGCGTCACGGCCGCCTCGGCGCGCAGCGCGGCTTCCAGCGTAGGCACCGCGGGCAGCTCCTCGTAATCCACCCACACCGCCTCGGCCGCGTCCTGCGCCTGCTGCAGCGTATCGGCCACCACCAGCGCCACCGCGTCGCCGACGAAGCGCGCCGCGCCCACCGCCAGCGGGTAGCGCGCCGGCGTGGCGCAGGCGCTGCCGTCGGCACGCCTGAACGGCGCACCGATCTCCAGCGGCGGCACGCCGGCCGCCAGCAGATCGGAGCCCGAGAACACGCCGCGCACCCCCGGCATGGCGCGCGCGGCGGCGCCGTCCACGCCGCGGATCGCCGCGTGCGCATGCGGCGAGCGCACGAACACCGCCCAGCCATCGCCCGGCTCGCCCAGGTCGTCGACGTAGCGGCCCCGGCCCTGCAGCAGCGCGGCGTCTTCCAGGCGCTCGACGGCGCGCCCACTGCCGAAGCGCGTGGCGAACGGAGCAGAAACATCATTCATGGGAACAAGAGCAAGAGCAGGAAGCGGCAAGGCCTGCAACTATAGGGGAACGGGGCATAACGCGGCGACCGCAGCCGCCCGAAGCGCTGCGCACCGCAGGAGAAGTTGATTTTTCATAGCTGCTCGCGCTTGCCAGACAAGCGTAAAACCCCTTTTTTCCACTTGTATACCGGGCTCCGGCGCCGGACCTAGAATCGGGGCCGCACCCCCCGCCGCACACGAGCGGGGGGTTTTCGTCGTTGTCCGTCCCGAACACCATGCAACTGCCCCGCCTCACCCCCGGCAAGCGCCACACCCTGCCCCGACCCGCCGGCTCCAGCGACGCGCTGCTGCTCGCGCGGCTGGCGCAAGGCACGCGCGGCGAGGGCCGCTGCACCGCCATCGTCTGCGCCGACGCGTCGGACGCGCGGCGCCTGATGGACGAGATCGCCTTCTTCGCGCCCGATCTGCGCTGCGCCCTGTTCCCGGACTGGGAGACGCTGCCCTACGACCATTTCTCGCCGCACCAGGACCTGATCAGCGAGCGCCTGTCCACGCTCTGGCGCATCAGCGAGGGCGAGGCCGACGTGGTGCTGGTGCCCGCCACCACCGCGCTGTACCGCCTGGCGCCGCCCGGCTTCCTCGCGGGCTACACCTTCCACTTCAAGACCGGGCAGAAGCTGGACGAAGCGAAACTGCGGGCGCAGCTCGCCCTGGCCGGCTACCAGCACGTGGCGCAGGTGGTGGCGCACGGCGAGTACGCGGTGCGCGGCGGCCTGATCGACCTGTTCCCCATGGGCTCGCCGCAGCCGCTGCGCGTGGACCTGTTCGACGACGAGATCGACTCCATCCGCACCTTCGACCCCGACACCCAGCGCAGCCTCTACCCCGTGCCCGAGGTGCGCCTGCTGCCGGGGCGCGAGTTCCCCATGGACGAGGCCGCGCGCACGCGCTTCAGGAACCGCTGGCGCGAGCTGCTGGAGGGCGACCCGACCAAGAGCCGCATCTACAAGGACATGGGCGCGGGCCTGGCCACCGCCGGCATCGAGTACTACCTGCCGCTGTTCTTCGAGGAGACCGCCACGGTCTTCGACTACCTGGGCACGCAGAGCACGCTGGTGCTGCACGGCGACCTGGAGGCGACGTTCCAGCGCTTCTGGCAGGACACGCGCGAGCGCCACCGCCTGCTCTCGGGCGACCCCGAGCACCCGGCGCTGCCGCCCGAATCGCTGTTCCTCACCGGCGAGCAGTTCTACGGCCGCGCCAACGCGCATGCGCAGCTGTCGCTGCGCCCGGCCGAGCCCGACCCCCGGGACGTGCAGTTCCAGCCGCTGCCCGACCTCACCGCCCAGCGCGGCGCCGAGGACCCGCTGGCCCGGCTGCAGGCGCACATCGCGCGCACGCCGCACCGGCTCCTGCTGCTGGCCGAAAGCGACGGGCGGCGCGAGAGCCTGCTGGACTTTCTGCGCGCCTGCCACCTGAGCCCGCCGGCCTTCGATTCGCTGGAGGAGTTCCTCGGCAGCGCGGGCGAGCGCGTGGGCATCGCCACCGCGCCGCTCGCCACGGGCTTCGCCTGGATGGACGAGGCCATCGACTTCGTCACCGAGACCGAGCTCTTCGCCGCGGGCGCCAGCGTGCGCCGGCGCAAGAAGCAGGAGCAGGTGAGCGACGTCGAGGCGCTGATCAAGGACCTGTCGGAACTGCAGCTCGGCGACCCGGTGGTGCACGCCCAGCACGGCATCGGCCGCTACCGGGGCCTGGTGCACATGGACATGGGGCAGGCCGGCCCGGACGGCAGCCCGGCCCTGCAGGAGTTCCTGCACCTGGAGTACGCCGACCAGGCGGTGCTCTACGTGCCGGTGAGCCAGCTGCACCAGATCAGCCGCTACAGCGGCATCGCCGCCGAGGAGGCGCCGCTGCACAAGCTCGGCGGCCACCAGTGGGAAAAGGCCAGGCGCAAGGCGGCCGAGCAGGTGCGCGACACCGCCGCCGAGCTGCTCAACATCTACGCCCGCCGCGCCGCGCGCGAGGGCTTCGCCTTCCGCTTCTCGCCGCAGGACTACGAGCAGTTCGTGAGCGACTTCGGCTTCGAGGAAACCGCCGACCAGAACGCCGCCATCCACGCCGTGATCCAGGACATGATCAGCCCGCGCCCGATGGACCGGCTGGTCTGCGGCGACGTCGGCTTCGGCAAGACCGAGGTGGCGCTGCGCGCCGCCTTCATCGCGGTGACCGGCGGCAAGCAGGTGGCGCTGCTCGCGCCCACCACGCTGCTGGCCGAGCAGCACTACCAGACGCTGGCGGACCGCTTCGCGCGCTGGCCGGTGAAGGTGGCGCAGGTCAGCCGCTTCGCCTCGGGCAAGGAAGCCGCGGCCGCGCTCAAGGGCCTGGCCGAGGGCACGGTGGACATCGTCGTCGGCACGCACAAGCTGCTCTCGGCCTCGACGAAGTTCAAGAACCTGGGCCTGCTCATCATCGACGAGGAGCACCGCTTCGGCGTGCGCCACAAGGAGGCGATGAAGCAGCTACGCGCCGAGGTCGACGTGCTCACCCTCACCGCCACGCCGATCCCGCGCACCATGGGCATGGCGCTGGAAGGCCTGCGCGACCTCTCCGTGATCGCCACCGCGCCGCAGCGGCGCCTGGCCATCAAGACCTTCGTGCGCGACGAGAACAACGGCGTGATCCGCGAGGCCGTGCTGCGCGAGCTCAAGCGCGGCGGGCAGGTCTACTTCCTGCACAACGAGGTGGAGACCATAGAGAACCGGCGCGAGCGCCTGCAGGAGCTGCTGCCCGAGGCGCGCATCGCCGTGGCCCACGGCCAGATGCCCGAACGGCAGCTGGAGCGCGTGATGCGCGACTTCGTCGCCCAGCGCAGCAACGTGCTGCTGTGCTCGACCATCATCGAGACCGGCATCGACGTGCCCACGGCCAACACCATCGTCATCTCGCGCGCCGACAAGTTCGGCCTGGCGCAGCTGCACCAGCTGCGCGGCAGGGTGGGCCGCAGCCACCACCAGGCCTACGCCTACCTCATGGTGCCCGACGTGCACGGCCTCAGGGGCCACGCGGCGCAGCGCCTGGAGGCCATCCAGCAGATGGAGGAGCTGGGCAGCGGCTTCTACCTCGCGATGCACGACCTGGAGATCCGCGGCGCCGGCGAGGTGCTGGGCGAGAACCAGTCGGGCAACATGGTCGAGGTGGGCTTCCAGCTCTACAACGAGATGCTGGCCGAGGCCGTGCGCAGCCTGAAGGCCGGCAAGGAGCCCGACCTGCTCGCGCCCCTGCAAGCCGCCACCGACATCAACCTGCACGCCCCGGCGCTGCTGCCCGGCGACTACTGCGCCGACGTGCAGACGCGCCTGTCGCTCTACAAGAAACTGGCCACCGCGCGCACCAGCGGCCAGATCGACACGCTGCTGGAAGAAATCGTCGACCGCTTCGGCAAGCTCCCGGCCCAGGCGCAGACCCTGATCGACGTGCACCGCCTGCGCGTGCTGTGCGAGCCCTACGGCATCACCAAGGTCGATGCCGCGCCCGGCGTGATCCACATCGGCTTCGTGCCGCAGCCGCCGATCGACCCCATGGCCATCGTGCGGCTGATCCAGAAGAACCGCGACATCAAGCTCGCGGGCAACGAGAAGCTGCGCATCGAGCGCGCGCTGCCCGAGCCCGCGGCGCGCGCGCAGATGGTGCGCGACGTGCTGCGCAGCCTGGGGCAGCCGGTGGCCGAAGCCGTGGCGGCGTAGAAGTGGCAAGCTGCCTCGGACACCGTTGATTTTCATACGCCTAGGGCGTATAGTCGATCCATGCTTACAGTGGTCGAGACGCACCTCTTCCAGAAACAGTGGCCGCTGTACTGGACGGAAGAAGAGCGTGGAACCTTCGCCGCATACATCGCCGCCCACCCAACCGCGGGAGATGTCGTTCCAGAATCCGGCGGCATCAGAAAAGTACGCTGGACCCGGGCCGGCTCCGCAAGTCCGGTGGCGTCCGGGTGATTTATTTCACCCGCCTGCCCCGTGGTGAAATCGTCCTGCTGACCCTGTACGCCAAATCGAAAACCGACAACCTCGCAGGTGCCCAACTGAAGGAAATTCGCCATGCCCTCGAAAACCAGACCACTCAGTGACGCCGAACTCGCGGCGTACGAAAGCCAGCGCGATCTGGCCGCCGACCTGCTGCAAGCCGTGCACGAGATGAATGCCGGACAAACCGCGTGGGTCACTTCCACGGTCGTCGAGGCACGCCGCAAGACCGGCCTCTCGCAATCGCAGTTCGCCACCTTGCTGGGGGTGTCGGTGCGTACGCTGCAGGGCTGGGAACAAGGGCGAAAGCAGCCCAGCGGCGCCGCACGCACGCTCATGGCGATCGCCCAGCGCAATCCCAAGGCGCTGCTGGAAGTGGCCGGGCGGTGACCATGAAGCCGTGGCGGCGTGAAAGAGCGGGTACGAGACAATCGCCCTGCCCCCGCCTTCGCCGTCCACCACCCGCATGACCCACACCCTGCCCGCCATCGCCCCCGGACGCCTGCCCGCGCTGCTCGCGGCCATGCCCAAGGCCGAGCTGCACATCCACATCGAAGGCTCGCTGGAGCCGGAGATGGTCTTCGCGCTGGCGCGGCGCAACGGTGTCGCCCTGCCCTGGGCGAGCGTGCAGGAGCTGCGCCGCGCCTACGCCTTCACCGACCTGCAGAGCTTTCTCGACCTGTACTACCAGGGCGCGGCGGTGCTGCGAACCGAAGAGGATTTTTACGACCTGGCGCTTGCCTACCTTGCGCGTGCAGCTATGGATAACGTAGTGCACGCGGAAATCTTCTTCGATCCGCAGACGCACACCGCGCGCGGCGTGGCGATGGACACCGTGGTGCGCGGCCTGGCGCGCGCCTGCATGGACGCACGGCAGCGCCACGGCATCGGCGCCACGCTGATCCTGAGCTTCCTGCGCCACCTGTCGGAGCGCGAGGCCTTCGAGACGCTCGAACAGGCGCTGCCGCTGCGCGAGCACTTCATCGGCGTGGGGCTGGATTCGAGCGAGCTGGGCCACCCGCCGGAGAAGTTCGAGCGCGTGTTCCGGCGCTGCCGCGAGCTCGGCCTGCACCTCGTCGCGCACGCGGGCGAGGAAGGGCCCCCGGCCTACATCTGGCAGGCGCTCGACCTGCTGCACGCCGAGCGCATCGACCACGGCGTGCAGGCGGTGCACGACGCCGCGCTGGTGCGGCGCCTGGCGAGCGAGCGCATCCCGCTCACCGTCTGCCCGCTCTCGAACCAGAAACTGCAGGTCTTCCCCGACCTGCGCCAGCACAACCTCAAGGCGCTGCTCGACGCGGGCTTGGCGGCCACCGCCAACTCGGACGACCCGGCCTACTTCGGCGGCTACCTCAACGAGAACCTGCGGCAGGTCTTCGACGCGACCGGCATGGGCGCGCGCCACGCCTGGCAGCTGGCGCACCACAGCTTCGAGGCCAGCTTCGCGCCCGCGGCCGACAAGGCGCGCTGGAACGAGCTGCTGCTGGACGCCTTCGAGCGCCACGCCGCATCGCGATAATCGCCCGCATGACGACCTCCCCCCCGCTGCCCCCCCGGGAACTCGCCCCCGGCCTCGTCGTGCAAGGCATCGCCACCGCGCCGGCGCTCGCGGACTTCAAGCTGCTCGCCTGCGACATGGACTCCACCCTGATCAGCATCGAGTGCGTGGACGAGATCGCCGCCGTCGTCGGCCGCAAGGCCGAGGTCGCGGCGATCACCGAGGCCGCGATGCAGGGCCGCATCGCCGACTACAAGGAAAGCCTGCGCCAGCGCGTCGCCCTGCTCGAAGGCGTGAGCGTGGAGCAGCTCGAAGCGGTGTACGCCGAGCGCCTGCGCATCAACCCCGGCGCGCAGCGGCTGATGGACGCCGCGCACGCCGCGGGCCTGCAGACGCTGCTGGTCTCGGGCGGCTTCACCTTCTTCTCCGACCGCGTGAAGGCGCGCCTGGGCATCCGCTTCGCCCGCTCCAACGTGCTGGAGATCGCCCACGGGCGGCTGACCGGCCGCATGGTCGACCAGGTCTGGGGCGACATCTGCGACGGCGCGGAAAAGCGCCGCGCGCTGCTCGAGCTCGCCTCGCTCATGGGCATAGAGCCGTGCCAGGCCATCGCCATGGGCGACGGCGCCAACGACCTGCCGATGATGGCCGCCGCCGGCCTGTCCGTGGCCTACCACGCTAAGCCCAAGGTGCGGGCGCAGGCGCACGTGGCGATCGACCAGGGCGGGCTCGACCGGCTGCTCGAGGTGCTGCGCTGATGGCGCCGGCCTTGGCCAGTGTCCTCCCGACGCAGCCGAAGGAGCCTTTGCTTGCCAGCGCCAGCCACCGGCACGTTTGAAGCACGGCTGTGCGCCCAGGTCAGCGCGATGCTGTACGGCGCCGCTGCGCCACGCAAGGCGCGCTGCACGCTGGTGCGCGACAAGGGCAGCGTGGCCGACGCGCAGGCAATCTACCAGGTAGACGATGACCACGTGCTCTTCGTTTCCCCAGAGCAGTTCCCGCAAGCCAGCGCGGAGCAGGCGCGCCAGATGCAGGCCATGCGGCAGCGCCTGGGCGCGGCGGCCCAGGTCGTCCTCGACGTAAGCGGCCAAGGGGTGATCGACGGCCGCTCCTTCGTGCTCGTACCCCGCTGCGAGCCGTTGGCACAGGGACGCCTGCTCGGCCGCATTGCGCGCTGGCGCGCCAGTACCGAGCTGCTGCCATGGCTGCGCCAGCTCGCCACATCGGCCGACACGCCGGACGATGCGGCGCGCGAGGAGTTCCTCGCGTCGCTCGCGGCGCTGCAAGCCCTTCACGCCCTGCCCGACCACATCCGGCGCGAAGCCGAACGGCTCGCCGCCGCGCTGCGCGACCGGCAATTGCCGGCGCGCCACGTGCCGATGCACGGCGACCTGTGGGTCGCCAACGCCATGCGCCGCCGCGACGGGAGCCTCGCCGTCATCGACTGGGGCGGCAGCACTGCCAAAGGTTACGGCATTTACGATCTGGTGCGCGCCGCCAGTTCGTTCGGCGTCCCGCGCCGCAGGCTCGCCCGCGAGATCGCCTGGCACAGTCGAGCGCTGGGCGATGTGGAAGGCATACCATCGCTGCATCTGCTCGGTGCACTCGGCTACTACGCGCGCCACCTCGGGGAATTTCCCTTGCCGCGCTTCATCGAACTGGCGGCCAGCTGCCATCGCATCCTGCAGTCCGTTTGACTACCCCCACCTTTCCATGGCGCTTACCGCCCCCGCGCCTGCAACGCCAGAGACGCCACGACCCGGGCACGCCAGTGACCCCGGGATACTGATCGTCTCGCCCATCCCCGTCGCACGCTCGGCGGGGCAAGCATGGCTGACGCTCGATCTGTGGGCCAGAGACGTGAACACGCAGGCTGCCTTGATCCCGGTCACGCTGGCCTGCCCGGTCGCCGCCGCGCCGAGCGGTACGACCGCCGCGCTGGACGCCCGCATCGGCGTGGTCGGCCCCGAGCCCGGCGCGCTCGAGGACGCGGTCCGCGCGGCGCGCTACGTCCAGTTGCCCGGCAACAGCGGCTGGCGCGGCTCGCGCGCGGCGCGCCGGGTGCTGGCACTCGCCTTGCGCTACCGAAAACCGGTCTTCCTCGGCATCTCGAGCAACCGCGCCCGCACGGCGGTGCTCAACAGCCGCAACCAGAACCTGCTGCGGCGCGCGCGGGCACTATGGCGCTACGCCGACATCCGCTTCACCCAGCGCTGGCTGGCGCGCCGTGCCAGCGGCGTCTTCGTCGTCGGCGCAGGCCTGGTACCCCTGGTGCGCGGCGCCAACGCGCAGGTCCACGTGGGCATCGCGAGCTGGATTTCCGAAGCCGACATCCGCGCCAGAAACGATGAAGCCACGCCACGGCTGCGCGTGTGCATGGCCGGCAGGCTGGAGGCGATGAAGGGGTTCCACATCGGGATCGCGGCGCTGTCCCCGCTCAAGGACACCGTGCCGATGGAGATGACGCTGATCGGCAGCGGTCCGGAAGAAGCGCACCTGAGAGCGCAGGCACAGAAAGCGCTGCCGCAGTTGCGCTTCCTGCAGCCGGTGGCCTACCCTGGGCCATTTTTCGACCTGCTCGACGCGCAGGATCTCGTGCTGCTGACCAACTTGAATGACGAGCAGCCCCGGCTCATCTTCGACGCGATCTGCCGAGGCGCGATTCCCGTCTGTCCCGACGCCCCAGCCTACGCCGAACTTGGCCTGGACACACGCCTGCGCTACCGCCAGGGCGACGCGGCAGCCTTAGCCGACCGCGTCAGATGCCTCGCCGATGCGCAACTGAGGCAAAGCCTGCGCGCCGGTCTGCTGCCGCTGGTCAGGCGCCACACGCTCAAAGCGATGCACCAGGAGCGCCTTGCCTGGATGGCTACCGTCGCCACACCCGGGCTCGCCCCGGCCGCGGCGCACTGAAGCCGCGCCAAGCCGAGGCAACTTGGGCGCGGCCGAGGCGCGAGCCCCGGCTTCGCACGAGGCGCTGGCACAATGCGCCACACCGCCTGCGCGGCCCGCCATCCGGGAGCGCGGCGTCTTTCGCGGCCCTCACCATCCTGCCATGCCCTCCGTCCTCGCCATCTGCCTGGGTGCCTGCGCCGGCGCGCTCGCGCGCTGGCGGCTCAGCCTGTGGTTCAACACCCCCGGCGCCTTCCTGCCCTGGGGCACGCTCGCGGCCAACCTGATCGGCGGCTATCTGGTCGGCCTGGCGGTCGCGCTGCTGGAGCTGATGCCCCAGCTCGACCCGGTCTGGCGCCTGGCGCTGGTGACGGGCTTTCTCGGTGCGCTGACGACGTTTTCCACCTTCTCGGCCGAAGTCGTGGCGCTGCTCACGCAGGGGCGCCTGGGCCACGCCCTCGTGGTCTGCACCCTGCATCTGGCCGGATCGCTGACGATGACCTGGCTGGGGCTGCACAGCCTCGCGGCGCTGATGGGCAGCCCGTCGCACTGATTCTATTGTTTCAATAGCTGCTTGCGCTTGCCCTGCTTGCGCAAAATGCACTTTTACTGGTATTTTTCATGGAAGCCAACCCGGACTCGCAAGACACCCGCCTCGCGGAAATATGGGGAGAACTGCACCGCAACACCACCAACGGCGATCCGTTCAAACCCAATGCCTACCGCCTGGCGTTCGTCGACCCGGAGTTCCTGCAGCGGCGCGAGACGCGCGGCATACGCTTCCAGCTCGAACTGCTCAAGCCCGACCTGAACCTGGCGGAGCAGGGGATAGAGCAGACGGTGGTCGTCTACGGCAGCGCGCGCGTCATCGCCCCCGACGAGGCGGCCAGGCAGCTGGAGGCGGCGCGCGCCGGCGGCGACGCCAGGCAGATCGCGCTGGCCGAACGCGCGGTGAAGAACGCGCACTACTACGCGCAGGCCCGGGCGTTCGCGCGCCACGTGGCCGAGTACAGCATGGGCCGGGCGCCCGCCGAGCGCCTGACCATCTGCACCGGCGGCGGCCCCGGCATCATGGAGGCGGCCAACCGCGGCGCGCACGATGTGGGAGCGCCGAGCATCGGCCTGAACATCACGCTGCCGCACGAGCAGCACTGCAACCCGTACATCACGCCGTCGCTGATGTTCAAGTTCCACTACTTCGCGCTGCGCAAGATGCACTTCATGATGCGCGCCAAGGCGCTGGTGGTCTTCCCCGGCGGCTTCGGCACGATGGACGAGCTGTTCGAAGTCCTCACCCTGGTACAGACGCACAAGGCCAAGCCCGTGCCCATCGTGCTCTTCGGCAGCGCGTTCTGGCGGCGCGTGCTGCACCTGGACGTGATGGTCGAGGAAGGGACGATCACCACCGAAGACCTCGGGCTGTTCCACACCACCGACGACCCGGCCGAGGCCTGGGAGCTGATCCGGACGTTCTACGGCTTGTGAAACGACCCCGGCCCCAGGCCGCGCGCACGACCAAACCGGGTAAACCCTCAAGCCACGGCGGCTTGCACCCGCTTACCATCGACCAGGCTTTATAAGCATTCACCGATTTTCCGCCCCCCACTGTCCAAAGGAGGACGCCAAACCATGAACAGAGTGCTCTCTACCTTGCTGGCTGCCGGCCTGCTGGCTGCCGCCAGTGCCTCCCATGCGCAAACCGATCCGCTGCAGGTGCGCAGCTGGGCCGCTGGCTGCGCCAACTGCCACGGCACCAACGGCATGGCCCAGCCCGGCATGACGCCGCTGGCCGGCAAGAACAAGGAAGACATGCTGAGCAAGCTGCTCGGCTACAAGAGCGGTGCCACGCCCTCGACCATCATGCAGCAGCTCGCCAAGGGCTACTCGGACGAGCAACTGGCCGCGATCGTCGGCTGGTTCGCGCAACAGAAGAAATGAGGGGGCACACCATGGATCGTCGTCAATTCATCCGTGCCGGCTCGGCCGCATCCGCCGCCACCGCCCTGGGCCTCGCGGCAGGCTGCGCCTCCATCGGCGGTGCCGCCGGCGGCAAGGTCGTCGTCGTGGGCGGCGGCTACGGCGGTGCCACCGCGGCCAAGTACATCCGCATGTGGTCCGAAGGGCGCATCGAGGTCACGCTGGTCGAGCCCAATGCCGCCTTCGTCTCCTGCCCCATCTCCAACCTGGTGCTGGGCGGCAGCAAGCAGATGGCCGACATCACCACGCCCTACGACAACCTGAGCGGCCGCCACGGCGTGAAGATCGTGCGCGACCGCGTGAGCGGCATCGACATGGACAAGCGCCAGGTCAGGCTCGCGGGCGGGGGCACGCTGGCGTACGACCGGCTCATCCTCTCGCCCGGCGTCGACTTCATGTGGGACAGCCTGCCCGGCATGAAAAAGCCCGGCGCGCAGGACAAGGTGCTGCACGCCTGGAAGGCCGGGCCGCAGACCGTGGCACTGCGCAAGCAGCTCGAGGCCATGCCCGACGGCGGCGTGTTCGCCATGAGCATTCCGCTGGCGCCCTACCGCTGCCCCCCCGGGCCCTACGAGCGCGCCTGCCAGGTGGCCAGCTACCTGCAGCAGGCCAAGCCCAAATCCAAGGTGCTGGTCCTGGACGCCAACGACGACGTGACCTCCAAGGGGGCGCTGTTCAAGAAGGCCTGGGCCGACCGCTACAAGGGCATCATCGAGTACCGCCCCAAGCACCAGGCGACGGACGTGGACGCGGCCAGCAACACGCTCAAGTTCGAGTTCAACGACGACGTGAAGGCCGCCGTGCTCAACGTGATCCCGCCGATGCGCTCGGGCGACGTGGTGGTGAACGCGGGCCTGGCCACCGCCAACAAGCGCTGGTGCGACGTCGACTGGCTCACCATGGAGCACTCGGTGGCCAAGGGCGTGCACGTCCTGGGCGACTGCACGCAGAGCGCGCCGCTGATGCCCAAGTCCGGCCACATGGCCAACCAGCACGGCAAGGTGGCCGCCGCGGCCGTGGTCGCGCTGCTCTCGGGCAAGCAGCCGGGCGCCCTGCCGATCTACAACAACACCTGCTACAGCTTCGTCAGCAGCAGCGACGTGGTGCACGTGGCCAGCGTGCACCGCTACGACGCCGAGAAGAAGACCATGGTGACGGTGCAGGGCTCGGGCGGGGTGTCTCCCGCCGCCAGCGAGCTCGAAGGCCGCTTCGCCATGGCCTGGGCGCGCAACATCT
Organism: Pseudomonadota bacterium; assembly: GCA_963205335.1. Taxonomy (GTDB): domain Bacteria; phylum Pseudomonadota; class Gammaproteobacteria; order Burkholderiales; family Burkholderiaceae_C; genus Comamonas_C. Next base: position 44,127 of record CAUJIM010000098.1, on the reverse strand, counting down.
GGGCCGATACGCTGGCTTGAGCCGAGCCGCGGCACGGCAAAAGGGGCGCCGGGCGCCCCTTTTTTTCGCCTGCGGGTCAGGCCGCGCCGTCCTGATCGGCCGCCTCGGCGCCCGGCTGCAGCGCCGGCGGCGGCTCGGGCGCGGGCAGCTCCTGCACGCCGCGCAGCTTGCGCTGGATCGCCCGGGTGCGCACGTCCACCTGCTCGAACCGCTTGGCCGCCGCGTCGATGGACTTGCGCGTGGCCTCGACGACATCGCCGAACTTGGCGAACTCGGTCTTGACCTGGCCGAGCACGCCCCAGACCTCGGACGAGCGCTTCTCGATCGCCAGCGTCTTGAAGCCCATCTGCAGGCTGGAGAGCATGGCGGCGAAGTTGGCCGGGCCGGTGATCATCACGCGCGCCTCGTTCTGCACCGCCTCCACCAGGCCCGGGCGGCGCATCACCTCGGCGAACAGGCCCTCGGTGGGCAGGTAGAGCACGGCGAAGTCGGTGGTGTGCGGCGGCGCGACGTACTTGGCGTGGATCTTCTTCGCCTCGCCGCGGATCGAGGCCTCGAACGCGTTGCCCGCCGCCTGCATGGCCGCCTTGTCGGCCGCCTCCTGCGCGTCGACCAGGCGCTGGTAGTGCTCCACCGGGTACTTGGAGTCGACCGGCAGCCACACCGGCGCGTCGTCGCTCCTGCCCGGCAGGCGGATGGCGAACTCGACCAGCTCGTCGCTGCCCGGCACGGTCTTGACGTTTCTCGCGTACTGCTCGCCGGTGAGCACGTTGTCGATCAGCGCGGCGAGCTGTACCTCGCCCCAGGTGCCGCGCGTCTTGACGTTGGTCATCACACGCTTCAGGTCGCCCACGCTGCCGGCCAGCGTCTGCATCTCGCCCAGGCCCTTGTGCACCTGCTCCAGGCGCTCGCTCACCAGCTTGAAGGATTCGCCCAGGCGCTGCTCCAGCGTGGCGTGCAGCTTCTCGTCGACGGTGCGGCGCATCTCCTCGAGCCTGGCCGCGTTGTCGCTCTGGATCGCCGCCAGGCGTTCGTTGAGTGCGTTCCGCAGCGCCTCGCCGCCCCGCTGGTGGCTGGCGACCAGGCCGGAAAGCTGGCGCGCGAGCTCCTGCGTGGTCACGCCGAGCTGGTCCTTGAGCGCGGCGGACATCGCGCCCAGCTGGCCGTGGATGTCGCTCTTGAGCGAATCAAGCGTGCCGCGCGTGGCGGCGCCCAGGGCGTCGAAGCGCTCCTGCACGCGCTGGCCCAGGGCGTGCGTGCCCTCGGCCATGGCCTCGCGCGACTGCACGCCGTCGCTGGCCAGCTGCTGCACGGTGGCGCCGAGTTCCGCGCGGAACGCCGCCAGCGCCTGCGCCTGCTCGGCGCGCGCGGCCAGCGCATCGGCGCGCGCCTGCGCCGGCAGCTGCTCCAGGTGCGTGCGCAGCGCGGCGAACGCGGTCTGCAGCTCGATGCGGCTGGCGCGGGCCTCCTGCCCGGCCTGCGCCAGGCGCTCGTCGAGCAGGCCCTGCGTGGTCTGCGTGAACGCGCGCAGCTGCTCGCCCATGCCCGCGAGCACACCGTCGTTCTTGGCCACCGCCAGCTGCGTGGCCTGCACCGCGGTCTCGAGCGCCCTGAGCTGCTCCAGCCACTCGGGCGGCAGCTGCACGCGCGGGCGGCGCAGCAGCAGCACCGCGAGCAAGGCCAGCACGAGCACCAGCAAGGCCAGCGCAACCATCGACTCGATCGGCATGGGGACTACTCAATCCATAGCTGCTGGCGCTTGCCTGGCAAGCGCTTCAGCCATTTTTTCCTTGAGAAAAACGCACCGGCGCATTGACCGGGGTGAGCGCCCCCCGGCCGTCGAAGAACGCGATCAGGTTGTCCGCCGCCAGGTTGGCCATGGCCAGGCGCGTGGGCACGGTGGCGCTGGCGATGTGCGGCGTGAGCACCACGTTGGGCAGATCCAGCAGCGCCGGATTGACCTCGGGCTCGCCCTCGAACACGTCGAGGCCCGCCGCCGCGAGCCGCCCGCCGCGCAGCGCGTCGGCCAGCGCCAGCTCGTCCACCAGTCCCCCGCGCCCGATGTTCACCAGCGTGGCCGTCGGCTTCATGCGCGCCAGCTCCCGCGTGCCGATGATGTGGTGCGCCTCGCTGGTGTAGGGCAGCACCAGCACTAGGTGGTCGGCCTGGGCCAGCAGCTCGTCCATGCCGACGTAGCGCGCCTGGCAGGCGGCCTCGGCGGTGGCATCCAGACGCGAGCGGTTGTGGTAGATCACCTGCATGCCGAAGCCCCAGGCGCCGCGCTGGGCGATCGCCTGGCCGATGCGGCCCATCCCGAGGATGGCAAGCGTGCTGCCGTGCACCTCGCTGCCGGCGAACATGTCGTAGCGCCAGCGCTGCCAGCGCCCGGCGCGCAGCCAGGCCTCGGCCTCGGCCATGCGCCGCGCCGCCGCCATCAGCAGCGCGAAGCCGAAGTCGGCCGTGGTCTCGGTGAGCACGTCGGGCGTGTTCGTGCCCTGCACGCCCGCCGCCGTCATCGCCGCCACGTCGAAGTTGTTGTGGCCCACCGCCATGTTGGAGACGATCCTGAGCCGCGGACACGCCGCCAGCAGCGCCGCGTCGATGCGGTGCCCGCCGGTGATGTAGGCCCCGTCCTTGTCCGCCAGGCGCCGCGCGAACTCCTCCTGCGGCCACTGCTCGCCTTCGGCGATGGCCTCCACCTCGAAATGCTGCGCCAGGCGCTGCACCACCTCGGGAAACACCAGCGAGGCAACCAGGATGCGGGGCTTGGACACGCGAACCTCCTTCGGGACGGACCCTAGCGCAGCCACAGGAAAGTGATCACGGCGAACAGCGGCAGCAGGATGCCGCAGGACCACGCCATGTAGCCGAAGAAACCCGGCATCTTCACGCCGCGGTCCTCGGCGATGGCCTTGACCATCAGGTTGGGCGCGTTGCCGATGTAGGTATTGGCGCCCATGAAGACCGAGCCGGCCGAGATCGCCGCGAGCGTGGCCGCGTGCGTGGTCATCAGGGTGGCCGCGTCGCCGCCCGCGGTGTTGAAGAACACGAGATAGGTGGGCGCGTTGTCCAGCACCGAGGACAGCGCCCCCGAGGCCCAGAAGTACATCGCCGGTATCGGCTGGCCATCGGCGCCGGTGACCGCCGCGACGATCGGGCCGAACGGGCCGTCCACCCCGGCGCGCAGCATCGCGATGACGGGGATGATGGTCAGGAAGATGCCGGCGAACAGCTTGGCCACCTCCTGCATCGGGCCCCAGCCGAACTGGTTGTCCTGGTGCACCCGGCGCGGCGTGACGGCCAGCGAGACCAGCGTGACGGCGACCAGCCCTGCGTCGCGCACCAGGCCGGGCAGCTCGACCGGCGTGCCCGCGACGTCCCACTGCACCGGCGAGCGCCACACGCCGCTGAGCAGCACCAGGCCGACGATGGCGAGCAGCAGGACGAAGTTGATCTTGCCGTCGAAGCCCAGCGCCGGCGCCGGCGAATCGGGTGTCGGATCGGTGCGGCCGAGCTCCCCCGGCTGGCGGAAGTACCAGCTGTCGAGCGCGAAGAACAGTACCAGCAGCACGCCCACGAGGAACAGCGTCTCGGGGAAGATGTGGCCCACGGTCCAGAAGAAGGTCACGCCCTTGAGGAAGCCGAGGAACAGCGGCGGGTCGCCCAGCGGCGTGAGCGAGCCGCCGGCGTTGGAGACGATGAAGATGAAGAAGACCACCACGTGCGCCACGTGCCTGCGGTTGTCGTTGGCGCGGATCAGCGGGCGGATCAGCAGCATCGAGGCCCCGGTCGTGCCCATGAAGCTCGCGAGCACCGCGCCCACCGCCAGGATGCCCGCGTTCAACGCCGGGCTGCCGCGCAGGTTGCCGCGGATGTAGATGCCGCCGGCCACCGTGAAGAGGGCCGTGAGCAGGATGACGAACGGCAGGTACTCGGCCAGCAGCGCATGCACCAGGCCCTGGCCGGCGCTGGCCCAGCCGAAGACCAGCCCGAAGGGAACGAAGAAGGCCAGCGCCCACGCCGCCGTGATCTTGCCGTAGTGGTGATGCCAGAGCGCGGGCGCGAGCATCGGCAGCACTGCGATCGACAGCAGCACGCCGGCGAACGGCACGCCCCACCACACGCTGAACCGGTGGCCATCCACCTCGGAAGCCAGCGCCGCCAGCGGCGCCAGTGCCAACAACGCCAAGGCCACGCCTCGCCACGCTCTCATGGATCGCCCCCCATCAAACCGCCCTCTTCGGCAGCGCCGCCCTCACGCCGGGCTCGGAATATCGAACACCTGGCGCAGATAGGCCAGGTACTTCTCGTCGTCGCACATGTTCTTGGCCGGTGCGTCCGACAGCTTGGCCACCGGCTGGCCGTTGCAGCGCGTCATCTTGATCACGATCTGCAGCGGCTCGGGTCCGAGGTCGTTCGTCAGGTTGGTGCCGATGCCGAACGCGAGCTGGCAGCGCCCGTGAAAGCGCCGGTACAGCTCGATGATGCGCGGCACCGTCAGGCTGTCGCTGAAGATCAGGATCTTGGTGCGCGGATCGACCCGGTTGTCGCGGTAGTGCTGCAGCATGCGCTCGCCCCAGGCGAACGGATCGCCGCTGTCGTGGCGCGCGCCGTCGAAGAGCTTGCAGAAGTACAGGTCGAAGTCGCGCAGGAAGGCGTTCATGCCGTACACGTCCGACAGCGCGATGCCCAGGTCGCCCCGGTACTCCTTGGCCCAGACCTCGAAACCGTAGACCTGCGTGTCGCGCAGGCGCGGGCCCAGCGCCTGGCAGGCCTGCAGGTACTCGTGCGCCATGGTGCCCAGCGGCGTCAGGCCCAGACGCATCGCGTACAGCACATTGCTCGTGCCGGCGAGCTGTCCCCGCGGGCCAGCGCCCAGCCGGGCGCAGAGCGCGCGCAGCAACTCCTCGTGCCAGGCGCGCGAGAACCGCCGGCGCGTGCCGTAGTCGGCGATCTTCAGGTCCGGCAGGCCCTCGGCGTGCAGCTGCCCGACCTTGGTGTCCAGCCGCCTGCGCCCTTCGGCGTAGTCGGGCTGCGGGTACCGGTTGCGGAAGTACACCTCGTTGACGATGGCCAGCACCGGTATCTCGAACAGGATGGTGTGCAGCCACGGGCCGACGATGACGATCTCGATCTCGCCCGTGGGCAGCGGCGAGACGCGGATGTACTTCTCGTTGAGCCGGAACAGCCCGAGAAAATCGACGAAGTCGCTCTTGATGAAACGCAGCGAGCGCAGGTAGGCCAGTTCCTCGTCCGGGAACGACAGCTGGCACAGGCCGCGGATCTCCTCGCGGATCTCCTGCACGTAGGGCGCCAGCGCCACGCCCGGCGTGCGGCACTTGAAGCGGTACTCCACCTGGGCGCCGGGAAAGTGGTGCAGCACCACCTGCATCATGGTGAACTTGTACAGGTCGGTATCGAGCAGGCTGTGGATGATCATCGCGTGGACTTCAGTCTGGCAGGCACAGGCTCTCGAGGGCCTGGCGCAATTTTTCCGGCAGGGGCCTTGGGCGGCGATCCTCGCGCCCCACATACACATGGACGAAATGCCCGCAGGCGGCGCACAGCGGTTCGTCCCGCGCGAACAGCCCGACCTCGTAGCGCACGCTGCTCTGCCCCAGGCGCGCGACCCGCAGGCCGGCGTCTATCGTCTGCGGAAACGCCAGCGGCGCGAAGTAGTGGCACTGCGTCTCGACGACCAGCCCTATGGTCTGCCCGTGGTGGATGTCGAGCACCCCCCGCTCGATCAGCCAGGCGTTGACCGCCGTGTCGAACCAGCTGTAATAGACGACGTTGTTCACGTGGCCGTAGACGTCGTTGTCCATCCAGCGCGTGCCGATCTGGCGGAAGACGCGGTAGGCATCGCGGGTCTGCGGGGCGGCGCGCGCGGCGGCGGCCAGAGGCGCGGGGGCGGCAGGAGAAGCGCTCATGAGGCGGTCATTGTGCCAGCGCCTCCCCGGCGCCGGCGCAGGCTCCCGGCGCGGCGCGGAAAACACACCGCAACAAAAAATGTTGCATCGCAACAAAAAACGCTTGCAATCCCCCAAAACGCTCCTATAATTCGATTCATGCTGCACTGCAACATAAGTTGATCAGGGCAGTTCCATGAACCCCGCCCACAAGGCGAAACCTTTGATCAGGAGTTATCCCATGTCGCTGCCCCAGGAACAAATGCTGGCCGCCCACAAGGCCAACCTCGAAACCCTGTTCGGTCTGACCAACAAGGCCTTCGAAGGCGTTGAAAAGCTCGTCGAACTCAACGTGACCGCCTCGCGCGCCGCGCTGTCCGAAGCCAACGCCCACGCCCAGGCCGTGCTGTCCGCCAAGGACGCGCAAGAGCTGCTGACGCTGCAAGCCAGCCTGTTCCAGCCCCTGGCCGAGAAGACCCTGGCCTACAGCCGCCACCTGTACGAAATCGCTTCGGGCACCGGCGCCGAGTTCGGCAAGGCCTTCGAAGCCCAGACCGCCGAAGTGCAGCGCACGTTCGCGAACTTCGTGGACAGCACCTCCAAGAACGCCCCGGCCGGTACCGAAACCACCGTCGCCGTGTTCAAGAGCGCCGTCTCCGCCGCCAACAACGCTTTCGAATCGGTGCAAAAGGCCGTCAAGCAAGCCACCGACATGGCCGAAGCCAACTTCAACGCCGTGACCACCAGCGCCACCAAGGTGGCCGCCGCCGGCCGCAAGCGTTAATTGCAGGAATACAACACGGCGCTTGAAAAGATAAAGGGTTTACCCTTAGAATAGCGCCAACGTTTCGGTTGTCTCCTTGGATCCTCACGAAATGTCAATTTCTGGATCCTTTCAAGCCCGGTCTCCGACCGGGCTTTTTTTTGCTCCGGTGCCGGCCACGCACCGCCCGGCGCCCGCGGCACGTAGTTGATAACGATTCGCATTTCATTTACTATGCGCGCTTTCCCAACTCCCTTCCGCGCACCCGCATGATTTCTTCCCTCAAGGCATTGTTCGCCGTTTGTCTGATCGCCATGGCAGGAGCCGCGGCCGCCGAGGAACAGGTGGTGAACCTGTACTCCGCGCGCCACTACGCGTCCGACGAAATCCTCTACAACGGCTTCACCAAGGCCACCGGCATCAAGATCAACCGCGTCGATGCGGATGATGCGGGCATCATGGCCCGCCTGAAGGCCGAGGGCAGCGCCTCGCCGGCCGACGTGATCCTGCTGGTCGACGCCGCGCGCTTCTATCGCGGCGAGAAGGACGGGCTGTTCCTGCCGGTCCGCTCGAAGGTGCTCGAAGAAGCCATTCCCGCCAACCTGCGCGCCAAGCCGGACGCCAACGGCGGCATCGAATGGTTCGGCCTGTCCACGCGCGCGCGCGTCATCGTCTATGCCAAAGACAAGGTCGCCAGGGAAGACGTCGATACCTACGAGAAGCTGGCCGACCCGAAAAACAAGGGCAAGGTCTGCATCCGCTCGGGCTCGCACCCCTACAACCTGAGCCTGTTCGGCGCCATCACCGAGCACATGGGCGAGCCCCAGGCCGAAACCTGGCTCAAGGGCGTGGTGGCCAACATGGCACGCGCGCCCAAGGGCGGCGACACCGACCAGATCAAGGCCGTCGCCGCGGGCGAATGCGAGATCGCGGTGAGCAACAGCTACTACCTCGCGCGCCTGATGCGTTCGGACAAGCCCGCCGACAGGGCGGTGGCCGAAAAGGTTGCCGTGGTGTTTCCCAACCAGAATTCGTGGGGCACGCACGTGAACATCGCCGGCGGCGCCGTGGCGCGCCACGCCAAGCACGTGGACAACGCCATCCGGTTCCTCGAATACCTCGCCAGCCCCGAGGCGCAGAACTACTTCGCCAACGGCAACAACGAGTGGCCGGCCGCCAGGGGCGTGAAGTTCGACAACCCGGCGCTCAACACCATGACCGGCGGCCAGCCGTTCAAGAGCGAGACCATCCACATCTCGGCCGTCGGCGCCAACATGGTCAAGGTGCAGCAGATGCTCGACCGCGCGGGCTTCCGCTGACCGGGCGCGCCCGGCGCTTCTCCAGGGCAGGCTTCGGCCCGGCATCGCCGGGCTTTTTCATGCCCGCATAATTGCCGTTCACGTCAATCCCAACGAGGTATTCCATGGACATCAAGGGCAAGGTATTCATCGTCACCGGCGGCGCCTCCGGGCTGGGCGAAGGCACGGCGCGCATGCTGGCCGCCGCCGGCGGCATGGTGGTGGTCGCCGACATGCAGGCCGACAAAGGCGAGGCGGTGGCCCGCGACATCGGCGGCGCATTCGTGCGCTGCGACGTCAGCAGCGAGGCCGACGCCCAGGCCGTCGTGGCCAGGGCCACGTCGCTGGGCAAGCTGATGGGCCTGGTCAACTGCGCCGGCATCGCCCCGGCGGAAAGAACGGTGGGCAAGAAGGGGGCGCATCCGCTGGCGACCTTCGGCAAGACCATCACGGTGAACCTGATCGGCACCTTCAACATGATCCGCCTCGCCGCCGAGGCGATGGCCCAAAACGAGCCCGAGGCCACCGGCGAGCGCGGCGCCATCGTCTCCACTGCGAGCGTGGCCGCCTACGACGGACAGATCGGGCAGGCGGCGTACGCGGCCTCCAAGGGCGGCGTGGTCGGCATGACGCTGCCGATCGCGCGCGACCTGGCCAAGAGCGGCATCCGCAACATGACGATCGCCCCGGGCATCTTCGGCACGCCGATGCTGTTCGGCATGCCGCAGGAGGTGCAGGACGCGCTCGCCGCGAGCGTGCCCTTCCCCAGCCGCCTGGGCACGCCGCAGGACTACGCCAAGCTGGTGCGCCACATTTTCGAGAATGACATGCTCAACGGCGAAGTGATCCGCCTGGACGGCGCGATCCGTATGGCGCCGCGATAGCGCCGTCGCGGCGCCGCAGGGTCAGCCGCGGCTGGCCGGCGCCGATTCGGGGGCGGACACGCTGCTCACCCGCGGCAGCTTCTGCACCCAGGTGCGCACGCGCTCGGCATCGGCCAGGCGGCTGAATTTGCCGGCCGAGTCGAGGAACACCATGATGAGCTTGCGCCCGGCGATCTCCGCCTGCATCACCAGGCAGCGCCCAGCCTCGGAGATGTAGCCGGTCTTCTGCAGGCCGATGTCCCACGACGGGCTCTTCACCAGGCGATTGGTGTTGTTGTACTGCAGCGTGCGGTGGCCCACCTCCACTTCGTAGCCGGGCGAGGTGGTGAGCTCGCGCAGCAGCGGGTCGTGGTAGGCCACGCCGACCAGCCGGGCCAGGTCACGCGCGCTGGAGCGGTTCTGGCTCGACAGGCCGGTCGGCTCCACGTAGCGCGTGTCGTGCATGCCCAGGAGCTGCGCCTTGGCGTTCATGCGCTGCACGAAAGCCTGCAGGCCGCCCGGGTAGGTGCGCCCGAGCGCGTGCGCCGCGCGGTTCTCGCTGGACATCAGCGCCAGGTGCAGCAGCTCGCCGCGCGTGAGCGTCGCGCCCACGACCAGGCGCGAACGGCTGCCCTTCTCGGTATCGACGTCGTCCTGCGTGATGGTGATCGGCGTCTCCATGGGCAACTGGGCCTCGGAGACCAGCAGGCCCGTCATCAGCTTGGTGAGCGAGGCGATGGGCAGCACCGCCTCGTCGTTCTTGCTGAGCAGCACCTCGTGCGTATCCTGGTCGACGACGAGCGCGACGCTGGAGGCCAGCTCGAGCGGATCGGACGCAGCGTGCAGCCCCATCTTCTGGCCCACCGACAGCACCGCCGGAACGGCGGCCACGTGGGCCCGTGCAGCACCACTCTGCGCCGCGGCCTTGCCCGCCTTGCGCCGGGGGGCGCTCTTGCGCGGCGCCTTGGCCACCGTGCGCGCCACCGGCCGGTGCGCCTGGCTCGCGGCCGTCGTCTTCTTGGCCGGCGCCTTCTTGCCCGCGGCCTGCGCCCCGGGGACCGCCAGGGCCAGCGCCACCATCAGCGGCAACATCCATCGCAACCAACGCGAAGCGGCGTGAGAGCGAACGCGCATCCAAGACTCCAGAACTACGGGGGAAAACTGGGCGCGAGTGTACAGATTCAAAAAAAACTGCGCAAGAACAATATGTTGCACAGCATACTTGAGACGACGCTTGCATGGAAATCCCCAGGCAAGCGTCGCCCCGAAACACGGTTGGAGCCGGCGGTCAGCCTTGCGCGGCGATCCGGCCGCTGCCGTGGTGCAGGCGGTTGAGCGCGCTCAGGTAGGCCTTGGCCGAGGCGACGATGATGTCCGGATCGGCCCCCGTGCCGTTGACCACGTGGCCGCCGCTTTGCAGCCGTACCGTCACCTCGCCCTGGGCATCGGTCGAGCCGTTGATCGCGTTGACCGAGTACAGCGTCATCTCCGCGCCGCTCCTGACGTGCGCCTCGATCGCCTTGAGCGAGGCGTCGACCGGGCCGTTGCCCTCGGCCTGGCTGCGCACCTCCTTGCCGCCGATGGTGAAGACGATGTCCGCCTTCGGCCGCTCGCCGGTCTCGCTGTGCTGCGCCAGCGAGACGAAGCCGTAGTGCTCGTGATCGGCCACGCGCGCGCTGTCGTTGACCAGCGCCAGGATGTCCTCGTCGAAGATCTCGCTCTTGCGATCGGCCAGCTCCTTGAAGCGCGCGAAGGCGGCGAGGATTTCGGCCTCGGAATCGAGTTCGACGCCGAGCTCCTGCAGGCGCTGCTTGAAGGCGTTGCGCCCGCTGAGCTTGCCCAGCACGATCTTGTTGGCGCTCCAGCCCACGTCCTCGGCACGCATGATCTCGTAGGTGTCGCGCGCCTTGAGCACGCCGTCCTGGTGGATGCCGCTGGCATGGGCGAAGGCGTTGGCGCCGACCACCGCCTTGTTCGGCTGCACCACGAAACCGGTCGTGCTGCTGACCAGCTTGCTGGCCGCGAGGATTTGCGAGGTGTCTATGCCCACCTGCAGGCCGAAGTAGTCCTTGCGCGTCTTCACCGCCATCACCACCTCCTCGAGCGAGCAGTTGCCCGCGCGCTCGCCCAGGCCGTTGATGGTGCACTCCACCTGGCGCGCGCCGCCGATCTTCACGCCCGCCAGGCTGTTGGCCACGGCCATGCCCAGGTCGTTGTGGCAGTGCACGCTCCAGACGGCCTTGTCGCTGTTGGGCACCTTCTCGCGCAGGGTCTTGATGAAGTTGCCGTAGAGCTCGGGAATGCCGTAGCCCACGGTGTCGGGGATGTTGATGGTGGTGGCGCCTTCCTTGATCACCGCCTCGCACACGCGCGCCAGGAAGTCGATCTCGCTGCGGTAGCCGTCCTCGGCGCTGAACTCCACGTCGCCCTGCAGGTTGCGCGCGAAGCGCGTGGCCAGGCGAGCCTGCTCGAACACCTCGTCGGGCGTCATGCGCAGCTTCTTTTCCATGTGCAGCGGGCTGGTCGCGATGAACAGGTGGATGCGCGCGTTGGCGCTGTCCTTGAGCGCCTCGGCGGCGCGGGCGATGTCGCGGTCGTTGGCGCGCGCCAGCGAGCAGATCGTGGAGTCCTTGATCGTGCGGGCGATGGCCTGGACGCACTCGAAGTCACCGTTGGAACTGGCGGCGAAGCCGGCCTCGATCACGTCCACCTTCAGGCGTTCGAGCTGGCGCGCGATGCGCAGCTTCTCGTCGCGCGTCATGCTGGCGCCGGGCGATTGCTCGCCGTCGCGCAAGGTGGTGTCGAAAACGATGAGACGATCGGTCATGGAATGCACTCCTGGTGGTCATGTCTGTCCGCCTGCCGCCGCAACGCCCAATGCAAAAGGCCCGCTGCGGTTGCATGCGGGCCCTTGAAAGAAAGCGTGCGTGCGCTCTAGCTTCTCCGCCCGTCGGGGGATGACAGTAGCAGCAGCGCAACAGCGTTCATGGCGCGCAATGTAGCACAGTTCGGCGCTTCAATTCACGGAGCGCCGCGCGGCGGCCGCGCGCGCCAGCAGCGCGGCCAGCACGAGCGCGATCAGCGCGAAGCAGACGAAGGACCAGTTGGCGATCGAGCCGCCGAGGAAGCGCCAGTCCACCGCGGTGCAGTCGCCCGACCCGCGGAAGATCATGGGGATGGCGCGGCTGATCGGGTAGTTTTCGATCATGCCGTAGAAGTCGCGCCCGCAGGTGGCGACCTGGGGCGGGTACCACTGCAGCCAGCTCTGGCGCGCCGCGACGAAGGCGCCGAACCCGGCCATCGCCAGCGCCGGCAGGCTCCAGGCGACGCGCCAGGCGTTGCCCCGGCAGCTGGCGGCAAGGCCGGCGAAGACGGCCACGCCGATCAGCGCGTAGCGCTGCACGATGCACATGGGGCACGGCTCCAGCCCCTGGCCGTACTGCAGGTACAGCCCGAAGGCCAGCAGCGCCACGCAGGCGGCGCTCACCAGCGCCAGCACCCGGCGCGGGGCATGATCGATTTCGTTCAACAGCACATCCATCCTCTCGCAAAGCGGCCTGGCCGCGGGCCGGCAGGAGCATGCCAGGCACCCGATCATCGGCCACAATGCCCGACGGTTCTGACAGAGCCCGCCCCGGGCACGGAGTTCAACCCTTTTGCAAGGAAATCCTCTCATGTACAAAAACATCCTCATCGCGTCCGACGGTTCCCGCCTGTCGGACAAGGCCGTGGCCAGCGGCCTGTCGCTCGCCGCGCTCTGCGGCGCCAAGGTGGTGGCGCTCAAGGTGGTGCCGCGCTACCCGCGCAACTACTTCGACGGCGGCCTGCCCATCGACCGGACGAGCATCACGCGCATCGAAAAGGAATGGACCGAGAACGCGCACGCCGTGCTGGCGAAGATCAGGGACCGCGGCACCGACGAGGGCGTGATGGTCAAGACCGTGGTGGTCAAGTCCGACCTGGTCGCCGAGGCCGTGATCGCCGCCGCCGACAAGCACGGCTGCGACCTGATCGTGATGGCCTCGCACGGCCGCCGCGGCGTCAAGCGCCTGCTGCTCGGCAGCGAGACGCTCAACGTGCTCACGCACTCGGAAATCCCGGTGCTGGTGCTGCGCTGAAATCCAGGTCAAAACCGGCTCCAGCGCTTTCCTGGCAAGCGCTGGCAGCTATGCTTTCAGGAACAGATCGCGGTACTGCTCGCGCAGCAGGTTCTTCTGCACCTTGCCCATGGTGTTGCGCGGCAGCGCATCCGCGACGAAGCAGCGCCTGGGCACCTTGAAGTGCGCCAGCGTGTCCCTGAGCCGGGCGACGATGGCCGCGGCATCGGGCCGGGCGCCGGCGCGCGGCACGACCACGGCCACGCCGACCTCGCCGAAATCGGCGTGCGGCACGCCGACCACCGCGCTCTCGGCCACGCCGGGCAGTTCGTTGATGAAGCTCTCGATCTCGGCCGGGTAGACGTTGAAGCCGCCGCTGATGATCAGGTCCTTGCTGCGCCCGACGATGGTGACGTAGCCGCGCGCGTCCTGCTGCCCTACGTCGCCGGTCTTGAACCAGCCGCCTTCGGCGAACTCCTGCGCGGTCTTCTCGGGCATGCGCCAATAGCCCTTGAACACGCTGGGCCCGCGCACCTGGATGTGGCCGATCTCGCCCGCGGGCAAGACCGCGCCCGCGTCGTCCACTACGCGCAGCCCGGTGCCGGGCAGCGGAAAGCCGACGGTGCCGCCGCGGCGCTCGCTCTGCCCCTGGTAGCGCGCGTCGGCGCGGTAGGGGTTGGAGCAGAGCATCACCGTCTCGCTCATGCCGTAGCGCTCCAGGATGGTGTGGCCGGTGCGCTCCTGCCAGGCGGCGAAGGTATCGACCAGCAGCGGCGCCGAGCCCGAGATGAACAGGCGCATGTGCGCCGCCGCCTGGCGCGTGAGCGCGGGTTCGGCCAGCATGCGCACGTACAGCGTGGGCACGCCCATGAAGACCGTGGCGCGCGGGAAGGCGGCGATCGCGGCCCTGGGGTTGAACTTGTTGAACCAGACCATGGGGCTGCCGTTGATCAGCGCGCCGTGCACGCCGACGAACAGGCCGTGCGCGTGGTAGATCGGCAGCGCATGGATCAGCACGTCGTCCGCCTGCCAGCCCCAGTAGTCCTTGAGCACCAGCGCGTTGGAGAGCAGGTTGCCGTGCGTGAGCATCGCGCCCTTGCTGCGCCCCGTGGTGCCGCTGGTGTAGAGGATGGCGGCCATGTCGTCCCTGCCGCGCGCCACCGGCGCGTGCACGTCGCTGCAGTGCGCGGCGCGCTCCAGCAGGCTGCCGTCGCGCTCGGTGCCGAGCGTGAAGACGCTCTTGGTGCCGGCCTGGAAGGCGATCTTGGAGACCCAGCCGAAGTTCTCCGGCGAGCAGACCACCACCGCGGGCTCGGCGTTGCCGATGAAGTACTCGATCTCGGCCTTCTGGTAGGCGGTGTTCAGCGGCAGAAAGACATGGCCCGCGCGCAGCACCGCGAGGTACAGCAGCATGGCCTCGACCGACTTCTCCACCTGCACCGCGATGCGGCTGGACGCGGGCAGGTCAAGGGACGCCAGCAGGTTGGCGATGCAGGCGCTGGCGCGGTCGAGGTCGCGCCAGGAGTAGTTGAGCGGCGCGCCGTCGGGCGCGGTGGCGAAGACGGCGGTGGCGTCCAGGTCCTGGGGAAAGGCGGCGCGCAGGGCGCTGAACAGGTTGGATGAATTCATGGGGCATCTCCGGCAATCACGATAACAGGCCTTCCACCGCGCCGGACAGCGGCGGCTTGCCCTGGGCCAATTGTGCGCGGTGGCGCTCCACCCGCTTCAGGTCGTACAGGTAATTGACCATCAGGCCGCAGGACTGGCGCAAGCCCTTGGGTGACGGGTCGCCCAGCCAATTGATGCGTTCGATGCGTGCGCCGTTGCCCAGATGAAAGCGCGCCACCGGGTCGAGTGGCCGCCCCTCGGGAGTCAGGCCGCGCCCCAGGTATTGCGCCGCCGCGCCCAGCAGCCAGCGCGCGCAGGCGCTGCCTTCGGGCCAACCGGCTACGCCATCAAGTGCGGCCAGCATGTCGGCGGCCGCAGGTGCCGTGGCCAGGCCCAGCTCACGGCCCAGCGCCTGGCGCGTGCGGGCCGGAGCGCTCTTGAGCAGGGATTCGATGTTGCTTTCGAGCCAGGAGCGCAAGCGCGGGATGGGTGAAAGCGTCGCAAACAGTTTGAGGCGCGGGAACTCGGACTGCAATTGCTCGACCACGCGCTTGATCAAGTCGTTGCCAAAACTCACGCCTCGCAAGCCAGCCTGGGTATTGCTGATGGAATAGAAGATCGCGGTGCTGGCCTTGTTCGAGTCGGCCGGCGCGGCCTCCACGTCCAGCAGCGGTTCGATGCCTGCGGCCATCTCGCGCAACAGGGCTACCTCGACAAAAATCAGCGGCTCGCCCGGCAGCCGCGGATGGAAAAAGCCGTAGCAGCGCCGATCGTCATCAAGCCGGTTCTTTGCATCCTCCCAGCTGCGCACGTCATGCACGGCCTCGTATTTGATGAGCTTTTCAATCAGCGAGGCGGAAGAGTCCCAGTTGATCCGCCGCAACTCCAGGAAGCCCACATCGAACCAGGTCGAAAACAGTTCCTGCAACTCGCTATCCAGCGCCGCCAGCCGCTTGTCGCGGCGCAGCTCAGGCAAAAGCTCGGCACGCATGTCCACCAGAAACCGCACGCCGCCGGAAAAGGCCGAAAAGCGCTGCAACAAGCGGGTGCGCGGGGCGGAGAAGGCTTGGCGCAGGTTTACCTCTGCTTGCGCCTGCTCGCCCGTACCACGGGCTTGCCGATAGACGTGGTGCGCGGCGCCGATGGCCGAATCGTCCAGCGGAAACCGCTCGCTCATCAGCAACCAGCATTCGCGTCGCTGCGCCGGGCGCGCTTGAGCGTACCAGTCGGCCACGGCAGCCGCGTGACGCCCGCCTTCGACATCGCTGAGCGCCGAATTCAGCACCTGCTGCAACTCATGCAACAGGCGACGCGAACTCCAGCCACCCACGGCATCCACCCCACGGCTAAACATCGCGCCCAGGCGCTGGCGCACCGTACTGTTCCCGCTCTCTTTGGAGGCCGAGGGTTTATCCACGGACGACTGCCTTTACCTGATCAACTTCCATTCGCCATTTTCGACCCGGACAAGCACCCGGGCACGCTTGTCCACCCCGTGGTGGTCCGTCGCGCTCATGGTGTAGACGGCGTGGGTGCCTTTGACTTCGTGGGTATTTTCGATGGCATCGCGCAAGGCTTGCCGGAAGGCAGGGGTTCCCGGCTTTGCCGCCTTCAGGGCGGTGGGCACCGCAGCCTCGATGATCGTCGCGACATCCCACGCATAGGCGGCGAAGGCGTTCCTCGAGCCCGCGCCGTACTCTTCTTCATAGCGCTTCAGAAACGCCAGGCCCGTCGCCTTGAGCGGATGGTCGGCTGGCAACTGCTCGGCCACCACCACCGGCCCGGTGGGTGCGATCGCCCCTTCCACGCTCTTGCCCCCGACGCAGATAAAGTCGCGATTGACGACACCGTGGGTGTGGTAGAAGGTCTTGTTGAATCCGCGAGCGGCGGCGGTGATCTGCGGCAAGGCTGAAGGCGCCCCGGACCCTCCGACGAAAACCGCGTCCGGATTCTGCGCCATTAATTTCAGCATCTGCCCCGTCACCGCGACATCGGGCCGCGCATACCGCTCATTGCCCGTGATATTGACCCCTGCGGCCCCAGCGCTGGCTTTCATGCTGCTGTACGTCAGATCACCCCAGGCATCCGAGAAACCAACGAAGCCCAGGTTCCTGACGCGGTTCGCGACCATGTGCTCGGTCAGCGCATCCACCATCAGCGAGATCGGTTGCGGAATTGAAAACACGAAGGGCTGCTTCGCGGGGTCGATCGCCATCGGGGCGATCGCGATCATCGGCAAACGCTCCTCGCTCGCCACGGTCGCTTGTGCAATGGCCGAAGGAAGGGTGCTGGAGCCAATCAACACATCCACCTTGTCCTCGACGGCCAGCTTGCGTGCCGCCTTGGTGCCCGCCGTGGGATCGCTGGCATCGTCCAGCACGATATAGCGCACGGGCTCTCCCCCTACCGTCTTGGGCAGGATTTTTGCCGCATTGGCAATCGGAGTGCCCAAGGAACTGCCCGGCCCCGTGGCACTCACCGTCACACCCACCACGATTTCGGCATGCAATTGCATGGACAGGCAGCCCAGCAGCAGGAACATCCATTTTTTCATCGCTTCAGTCTCCACGTTGTAAAAAATCCGGCGCGGCGCATGGGGCCGCGTTGGGCGAGGCATCACGCACCCCGTATGGTTCGCACGGCGGCCTGCGCGTCGGCCACCGTGTCGCCACGCCAGGCCACCATCAGATCGGGCCGCACCAGCACGCACGCGCGCTCGCCGTACAGCCGGCGGATCTCCGGCGCGTCGATCGGCACCAGTTTCAGGGGCACGCCCTGCCGGGCGCAGGCACTCTCGAACGCTTGTGCGCAAGCGTTCACGCCGTCGAAGCACAGCAGGGTGAACCCGGAGCCCAGCAAATCCAGCACCGAACGGCCATTGGCCAGCCACGCATGGGGCGCGCGATGCCCCGGGCGGGCCACAGGCACGTATTGCTGCGGGTGGTCGGGCGGCTCGGGCGTGCCGTCGGCCACGCAGATGGGCGAGCCTTCGTAGCGGTAGCCCAGCAAGACGCCGGACGACTTGAGCAGCTTCTCCTGCCGTGCCAGCTCCGCCCTGAGATCGGCACGCAACGCATCGGCCTGTGCACCCTCGGCTTCCAGTTCATCGCCATGCTGCATGACGCCGAACAAGCGATCGAAGTTGTCTGCCGCCTCGGCCGTATTGCGCACGCCGATGGGGTGGCGCTCGGTCTCGTAGCTCGCCAGCAGGCGCTCGCCGCCCCAGCCCTCCAGGCAGGCACCCAGCTTCCACGCCAGATCGATGGCATCCGACACCCCGGTGTTCATGCCCAGCCCTCCCGTGGGCGTGAACAAATGGGCCGCGTCGCCAGCCAGAAACACGCGCCCCCCCGGACTGCGGTAATGCTCGGCCGTGAGCGCGTGCGCCGTCCAGGGCTGGACCGAGATCACCTCGACGGGCGTATCCCGCCCCACCAGCGACCGGATGGCGTGCTCCGGAGCGATGTCGCGCCAGTCCGTGCCCGGCTCCAGGATCAGGTGGTAGGTCCACGTCGTCCCGGTATTCCAGTTCAGCAGGAACCCACGGTGCTTGCGATGGATGGGAAAGTAGATGTTGGCCGGCCCGAACGAGTGGCAGGACATGAGTTGAGGGGCGTGAAAGTAGATCGAGACGAAGTGCGCCAACCCACCCCTGCCGCGCAGTTCATAGCCCAGACGCTCCCGCACCCGCGAGCGTCCACCATCGCAGCCCACGAGCCACCGGCAACGCACTTGCTGGCGCCGGCCGCTGTCGACCTGCCGCACGGTGGCCAGCACGTGGTCGCCGTGCTCCGCGAAATCGTCGAGCACCCAGCCATAGCGCGCCTCTACGCTGGCGCGTTCGGCCACATACTCGCGCAGCACCCGCTCCACGACATGCTGGCCGACGATGGTCTTGAGGTAGGGCGACCAGTGCAGCTCGTGGGACGGATCGACGGCCGTGCGCGCCCGGATGGCCTCCAGCTCGGCCTGGCCTGGCAGGCGCAGCGCATGGATCTCGCGCCCGTCGAGCCTGGACACCCAGAAGTAGTTGGCCGGATAGTCGGCCGGCACCCCAGCGCCCGTCAACCGTCTGTCGATGCCCCAGCGCCGGTAATACTCCATGCTGCGATTGCCGAGTGCATTGGCCCGAGGGTGCGGATTGGGCTGCAACCCGGGCTCCAGCAGCATGCACGGCGTGCCGCGCCAGCCCAGCTCGGCCGCCAGGCTGAGCCCGGTCGAGCCGCCTCCGGCGATGAGGATGGGCACCTCGACGATGGCGGCGTCACTCATTGCCAGCTTCCCCGATGGGCTCTGGGTCAACCAGCCGTCCCTGCTCGACCACCGCCACGCCGTCGAGCATCACCGTGCAATGGCGCATCGGGAAGTCGAAGTGGCCGCGCGTGAATCGCCCGGCGTGTTCGTTGGCCCCGGTGGAAAACAGGAAGCTGCCGGCAAACGCGCGCAGCTCCGTCCCGTTGACCTGGCTCTTGTCGTACATGGCCAGCGCATCCCAGCGCGCCAGCGGGTTCAGACCCCAGCCCACGTGCGAGACGCCATAGGCCGCCGTATCTTCCCAGGCCGCGTAGTAACTGCGCAGCAGGTCGGCATCGAGCCCCTGGCCGACGATCTGCACCACGTGGTCGTTCTCGAACACCAGCTCCACAGGACGGGCGATGTAGCGCTTGAAGGTGAGGTTGACGTCGCCCTCGTCCAGCACCACGCGGCCGTTGACGCAACCCTGCCGGGGAAAGCACAGGCACAGCCCAGCCGGCCAATAGGCCACCTGGCCAGGCTGGTCCACGTAGCCGACCGCGCCGCGCACGGGCGCTCCACGGACATCGATCTCCAGTGCCGTGCCGGCTTCGGAAGTCACCGTCATGCGCGATGCGGCGCTGAGGCGGCGCCTGGCCTCATCCACCCGCGGCCGCAGCGCCGTCGTGGGCTGCAGGCGCTCCAGCACCTCGGGGTGTTCGTTGCTGATCATGAACAGGCGCGCGCCGCCCCGAAGGATGTGCGGCAGTTCCGGGCTGTGCAAAAGCCCCTCCACGGTGCAGTCGATCACCGTGTGCGCCGCGGCCAGCGCCTTGAGCACGGGCTCCAGCCCTCCAATGGCTGTCGACGCACCCGTCGAACGCACCGGGATGTTGTCGACCAGGGCCGGCGTCGGCAAACGCACGTGAAAGGCGCGCGCGCCAAGCTCATGCAGCGCCAGCTCCGCCAGCTGCACGTTGACGTCGCGCGACTGCGTTTCCGACAGGATGGCCACCGCGTCACCCTGCCCTATGCCGCACAGTCGGAAGGTTCTCGCGAACATGGCAATCCATTTGCCCTCGATGCGTTCCAGCATGGATCTTCCTTTCAGCACATAGAAGCGAAATGACCGCTTTGCACAACCAGTTGATAGGGATGCACCTCGCATCGGCCGAAGAGGCCAGCACGACGGTAGGGCTCTGAATCGAGAAAGGCTTCCAGTTCGGCGCGCGAAGGAAGATCAACCACCATCAAAGTGCCTATGCGCGTGACGCCATCGCTCGCCAGCAGCGGGCCGCCAAAGACAATGCGGCCAACCTGCGCCCGCATATAAGCGGAGTGCGCATCTCGCGCAGCCTGGCGCAGCGCCTCGGCACCGGGTTTGTCCAGGCAATGGATCGCAAACAGCATTACGCCCCCTGCCTGTCATCACCATGGCGGGCCAGGAAGTCCAGCACCAGGGCGTTAAAGACATCGGGGGCTTCCAGGTTGATCAAATGCCCCACACCTTCGACCACGCGGTACTCCGCATGGCGCATGGCCTGTTGCACCTGGCGGCCGGCTTCAGGAGTCACCAGGGAATCGAACTGGCCGTACATCAGCAAAGTCGGCGCCTCGATCTCTCCCAGGGTCGCCGTGCGATCGAAGTGCAAGGTAGCCTCCAGTGTTTTCAGGTAAGCGTCGGGGCGCAGCTTGGCAATGCTTGCTGCCATGCGCTCGCGTACCCGGGCGCTCGCCTGGGGCCCTACCAGCGAAGCGACAAGCTGGGGCGCCAGTTGCGCGAACGACAGCCCGCGCTGCAGCGGTTCGCGCCGCAGCCGCATGTATTCCTGCTGTTGTTCGGGGGTCAGCGCGCTGCCAAAGCTGGGAAACGAGCCCGCAACGACCAGCGAGCGCACCCGCCCCGCATGGCGCACGGCGAAGTCCATCAGGATGCGCCCGCCCATCGACAGGCCCACCAAATGGGCGCGTTCGACGTCCAGATGGTCAAGCAGGCCGGCAAGGTCGTCGCTGAAATCCTCGAACCGGCATGGTCCGTCGTAATCATCAGAGTCGCCATAGCCGCGCGCGTCCCAGGCCACCGCACGGTAGTGCCGGGAAAAACAGCCGAGCTGATCGGCCCAGTTGCCTCGATGGCCACCGATGCCGTGAAGAAACACCACCGCCGGTCCATCGCCCTGGACCTCGTAGGCGATCATCGGCTTGCCGTGGGTCCGGCCAATGCGAGAAGCAGAAACCACCTGCGCGCCCCTTCGTCAAACGTCCTGTCATGAAGCGGCCGACTCGGGATGCCGACCCCTCACTTGCGACCGATTCTTTCACCCGGGGATGGCATCAGAAATACCATGATGGTTAATTTTCAATAACCAAATGGAATATCTTCTTAGGGGTTTTCCTGCACGTGTCAAGGCTGCCGGGCCGCATCCCAGAACAGGCCCCGCACGAAGCGCTGCGATGCGGAGAGCGTCTGCCCCCGCCGCTGCACCAGCGACACCTTGCGGCGCCACTGCAGCCAGTCCAGCTTCAGGAAGGCCAGCTCGCCGCGGCGCTGCTCCGCCGCCGCCACGCTCGTCGGCAGGAAGCTGAAGAACCCCTGCTCCTTGACCAGCCCCTTGCTGATCGACACCGACCAGGTCTCCACCAGCGCCCTCGGGGGCGTGGCGTTCTGGTTCAGAAAGCAGCTGTCGAATTCGGCGCGCAGCAGCCCACCCATGGGCGCCAGCACCCAATCGACCGTGGCCAGCGCCTGGGCGCTGGCTGGCTGGCTGCCCTGGGTCAACGGGTGGTCGACCGGTCCACACACCACGAAACGGTCTTCGTGCAGACCCTGGACCGACAGCTCCGGCGCATGCAGACCCGTCGATTGCGTCGTGATGGCGAAGTCGAGCTTGCCGGTGCGCACGCCCTGGGTCAGCTCCTCGGCCAGTCCTTCGGCCACTCGCAGGCTGATGGCTCGCTCGGCTCGGCGCAGCGCCTCGATCACGCGCGGCAGCAGCCCATGCGCCGCGGCAGGCGCCAAACCCACGACCACGGAGCTGCCGACTCCGCCGCGCATGGCCTCGATTTCCTGCTCGGCCGCGCGCAGCTCGGCCAATGCCGGCAGGGCCCGATGCAGCAAGGCCACGGCATACGGCGTCGCGATCACGCCACGCGCACGCCGCTCCAGCAGACGCACGCCCAGCGTGCGCTCCAATCGCGCGACACTCTTGCTCAGCGCCGGCTGCGTCACGCCCAATTCGCTCGCCGCGCGTATGAAGCTGCCCGTATCCACGATCCGGGCAAGCTTGAACAGTTCATCGGTGCCCAGCATTCTTACCAGCCCTTCCACCGCCCGGCGGCAACCGCGCGACCCCTGCAATTTCCAATGGATGCGCCGTGCTCAGAACCGTGGCCTGCGTTTGGCCAGGAACGCCTCTATGCCCTCGCGGTGCTCGCTGCTGTCGGCATAGGCGTAGGCGTCTTCCATCCCTGAAACCATAGCTGCTTGCGCTTGTCCAGCAAGCGCTGGAGCCGTATTTTGTTCAGAAATTGCGCGCAGCGTGCGCTTGTTCATGCGCGCGGCCTGCGGCGCCAGCGCGGCGATGTGGCGGGCGGTTTTCTCCGCGCGCTCGCCCAGCGCCTGCGGCGCCAGCACCTCGCTCAGGAAGCCGCCGGCATGCAGCGCGCGGGCATCGAACGTGGCGGCGGCCAGCAGCATCTGCCGCGCCGTTGCATCACCCACCCGGCTGGCCACCAGCGCCGCCTCGCGCGGCGCCATCGGGAAACCCAGGCGCGCGATCGGCGCGCCGAAGCGCGCGCCCTCCTCGGCCAGGCGGATGTCGCCGCAGCACGCGATCTCCACGCCCGCGCCCATGCAGGCGCCGCGGATCGCCACGACGATGGGCGCGTCGCACGCCAGCATCGCCGAGAGGCCGCCCCAGACCTCGACCTCGTGGAACGCGCGCAGCCGCGCCGCGTCGAAGCGGAACGCCGGGTACTCGGAGATGTCGCCGCCGGCGCAGAAGGCCTCGCCCGCGCCCTCGACCAGCACGCAGCGCGCGTCCGCGCTGCGCTGGATGCGCTCGAAGACGGTGCGCAGCTCGCGCCACATGGCGCGCGTCATGGCATTGAGCCGCCCGTCGTGGCGCAGCGTCACGCGCACCACGCCGGCCTCGTCCGCCGCCCGCAGCGCGATCTCACCGGCCATGGGCGGCCCCCGCGCGTTGCGCCCACAGCCACAGGGCGGCGCCCGCCGCGATCATCGGCAGGCAGAGCCACTGGCCCATGCTCAGGCCCAGGGACAGCAGCCCGAGGTAGCTGTCGGGCTCGCGGAAGTATTCCGCCGTGAAGCGCAGCACGCCGTAGCCCACGAGGAAGGCCGCCGCCACCTCGCCGCGCTTGCGCGGGCGGCGCGCGTACAGCCACAGCAGCACGAAGAGCAGCAGGCCTTCGAGCAGAAACTGGTAGATCTGCGACGGATGGCGCGGCTGCATCGAGCCGCTTTGCGGGAACACCATGGCCCAGGGCAGGTCGGGCGAGGCGAAACGCCCCCACAGCTCGCCGTTGATGAAGTTGCCGATGCGCCCCGCCGCCAGCCCCGTGGGCACGCAGGGGGCGACGAAGTCGACGACCTGCAGCCACGGGCGATGGCGCGAATGCGCGTACCAGAGCATCGCCGCCGCCACGCCCAGCATGCCGCCATGAAAGCTCATGCCGCCCTGCCAGACGGCGAAGACCTCCAGCGGGTGCGCGGCGTAGTACTCCGGCTTGTAGAACAGGCAGTAGCCCAGGCGCCCGCCCACGATGACCCCGAGCACGCCGAGGAAGAGGATGTCCTCCACGTCCTTGCGCGACCAGGCCTGCCCGCCCCGGAGCGACGCGTAGGGCTCGTGCGCCAGGCGCAGCGTACCCAGCCACATGAAGAGCGCGAAGCCGGCCAGGTAGGTCAGGCCGTACCAGTGGATCGCCAGCGGCCCGACCTGCAGCGCCACCGGATCGATGTGGGGGTACATCAGCATGGCGGCGATTGTGCAGCAGGGCCGGCGGCGCCCTGCCCGGGCGGTTTCAGGGCCGCACGAACACCATCGTCGCCTGCATCAGCGCCACCACCTTGTAGTCCTCGCCCTCGCCGCCGAACGCGCGCACCTCGCCGGTGCACACGCCCAGGGTCTTGCCGGCGCTGGCCACGCGGCCCACGGCCAGGAAGCGCCGGCCCATCGCCGGGCGCATGAAATTGACCTTGAACTCGGCCGTCACCACGTCGCACCCGGCGGGCGCGCGCGTGAGCGCGGCGTAGCCGCAGGCGCTGTCGACGATGCTGGTGATCGACCCCGCATGCGCGTGGCCGCGCTGCTGCGACAGCGCGGGGCTGAACGGCATCTCGATGTGCACCTCGCCCTCGGCCACGTGCGCCAGCCGCGCGCCCAGCGTCTTCATCAGGCCCTGGGCTTGAAAACTGCCGCTCACGCGCTCGTGCAAATCACTCATCCGCCGCTCCCTCTTTGCTACCGATGAAATAGCTGCCAGCGCTTTGCTGGAAAGCGCTACAGCCATTTTTCTTCTTGGAAAATCCCGGCTGCGGCACGGGGCAAGGCGGCGCGCACTACACTTGCCGCAGTCCGTTGCAACCCGTGGCCGCCGCGCCGCCCGAACCCGTCATGACCGATCCCAAAGCCATCAACCACCGCTCCGCCCATATTACCGAAGGCAAGGCGCGCGCCCCCAACCGTTCCATGTTCTACGGCATGGGCTACAAGGAGGGCGACTTCAAGAAACCCATGGTCGGCGTGGCCAACGGCCACAGCACCATCACGCCGTGCAACAGCGGCCTGCAGCGCCTGGCGGACGCGGCCATCGAGGGCGTCCAGCTGGCCGGCGGCAATGCGCAGGTGTTCGGCACGCCGACGATTTCCGACGGCATGGCCATGGGCACCGAGGGCATGAAGTACTCGCTGGTCAGCCGCGAGGTGATCAGCGACTGCGTCGAGACCTGCGTGCAGGGCCAGTGGATGGACGGCTGCGTCGTCATCGGCGGCTGCGACAAGAACATGCCCGGCGGCATGATGGGCATGCTGCGCGCCAACGTGCCCAGCATCTACGTGTACGGCGGCACCATCCTGCCGGGCTGCGCCAACGGCTGCGACCTGAACATCGTCAGCGTCTTCGAGGCCGTGGGCGAGAACGCCGCCGGCAAGATCAGCGACGGCCAGCTCAAGGAGATCGAGCAGCACGCCATTCCCGGCACCGGCTCGTGCGGCGGCATGTACACCGCCAACACCATGAGCAGCGCCTTCGAGGCCATGGGCATGAGCCTGCCCTACTCCTCGACCATGGCCAACCCGCACTCCGAGAAAGTGGACTCGGCGCGCGAATCGGCCAGGGTGCTGGTCGAGGCGATCAAGAAGGACCTCAAGCCGCGCGACATCGTCACGCGCAAGTCGATCGAGAACGCCGTGGCCGTGATCATGGCGGTGGGCGGCTCGACCAACGCGGTGCTGCACTTCCTGGCCATCGCGCACGCGGCGGGCATCGAGTGGAGCATCGACGACTTCGAGCGCATGCGCCAGAAGGTGCCGGTGCTGTGCGACCTCAAGCCCAGCGGCAAGTACCTGGCGGTGGACCTGCACAAGGCCGGCGGCATCCCGCAGGTGATGAAGATGCTGCTCAACGCCGGGCTGCTGCACGGCGACTGCATGACCATCACCGGCAAGACCATCGCCGAGACGCTGAAGGACGTGCCCGATGCGCCGCGGGCCGACCAGGACGTGATCCGCCCGATCGACCGCCCCATGTACGCGCAGGGGCACCTCGCCATCCTCAAGGGCAACCTCAGCACCGAGGGGTGCGTGGCCAAGATCACGGGGCTGAAGAACCCGGTCATCACCGGCCCGGCGCGCGTGTTCGACGACGAGCAGTCGGCGCTCGCGGCCATCCTGGACCACAAGATCCAGGCCGGCGACGTGATGGTGCTGCGCTACCTCGGTCCCAAAGGCGGCCCGGGCATGCCCGAGATGCTCGCGCCCACCAGCGCCCTGATCGGCGAAGGGCTCGGCGAGAGCGTGGGGCTGATCACCGACGGGCGCTTCTCCGGCGGCACCTGGGGCATGGTGGTCGGCCACGTCGCGCCCGAGGCGGCCGCGGGCGGCACCATCGCGCTGGTGCACGAAGGGGATTCGATCACCATCGACGCCCACCGGCTGCTGCTGCAGCTCAACGTGCCCGATGAAGAGATCGCCCGCCGCCGCGCGGCCTGGAAGGCCCCGGCGCCGCGCTACACCCGCGGCGTGCTGGCCAAATTCGCGCGCAATGCCTCGACGGCCAGCCGCGGCGCGGTGCTCGACGCCTTCGATTGAACTCGCCGGATATCGGTTCTTCATGACGCGTCGCATCACTGGCGACGCGTGAAACTGGCGCGCCCCAGGCCAGGGCCACCGCGCAAGGGCCGCCCCGCGGCGCTGGTAGCGTCCCCCTTCCCACGCGCAGCGTGAGAGAAGGGGGAAGACGCGAAGCGGCTCAGGGGGTTGTCTGACTTCAGCGCCGCTGCCGCGGCGCCATGCCCAGCGCCTCTTTCTGCCGCTCGATGCGTTCCTTCTTGCGCTGGTCCATCTTTTCCATGGACTTGCGCTTGGTGTAGCCCGTCATGTCGGCCCAGGCCCACCACAGCAGCGTGACCCCGAACGGCGCGAGCACCCACCACCACGACCAATTCGCCACGGGAGCGATTTCCAGGTATTTCAGCAGTACGAGAAGAATGCCCAGAATCAAGGTGTACATGGGTGACTCTCCGGGTAATGGAAAAGGGGAATGCTTGGCAAGTCAACTTGGCGCACTAGAATGCGTTGATGCAAATGTACTCCACCCACCTCCGCAAAGGATGACACGATGAAGACCACCCTGATCGCCCTGGCTCTCGCATTCGGCGTGACCGCTCCCGCCATGGCCGACGAAGCACTGGCCAAGGCCAAGAACTGCATGGCCTGCCACAGTATCGACAAGAAGGTCGTCGGCCCCGCGTACAAGGACGTCGCGAAGAAGTTCGCCGGCCAGAAAGACGCGGAAGCCGCGCTGATCACCGCCGTGCTCAAGGGCAGCAAGGGTGTCTGGGGTCCGATTCCCATGCCCGCCAACGCCAACGTGAACGAAGCCGAGGCGAAGAAGCTGGTCGACTGGATCCTGTCGCTCAAATAAGACAGTGCACACCGCACCGGCACACGCGCCGGTGCGCTCGCCGCGAAGCCGCGCAGGGATTCCTCCGCGGCTTTTGTTTTGGCCGTTCCGGCCATTCGCGGCGTACCATCCGGGGCACCCGGGGTACCCCACCCGCGCCTAGGGTTTCCACCTTTCCCGTCATGGCAAAAGGGACAAATACTTTACAAAAATACTTTGCAAGATTCGTAGCGCACAAGAGAAAGGAGATGCCTGCATGAAGCCGCCGTACGATTCCCTCGAGGCCCGCTTGGCGCAATCCCCCATACCCATCGCCATCGAGCTGCCCGGCGCGGGCCGCATCGGTGCCGCCAACGCCGCACTCAGGCTCAGGCTGCTCGACCAGACGGCGGTGGCGGCGCTGGCGTCGGGCGCCATCGGTACCGTGGGCGCGGAGATCGTCGAGGGGCGCGTGGAGCTGGAAGGCAGCATACGGGACCTGATGGCGGCAGCGCAGGCCGTGCTGCAGACCGACCCGGCGCAGGACGAGCACACCAGCTGGTGGCGCCAGGCGCTCTCGTGGTACGTCTCCCGGGCGCGCCACACGGCGGCCAGGGATGCCGAGAACATCCAGTTCCACTACGACGTGTCGGACGACTTCTACGCGCTCTGGCTCGACCCGTACCGCGTGTACTCCTGCGCCTACTACCGCAGCCCCGAGATGACGCTGGCACAGGCGCAGGAGGCCAAGCTCGACCACATCTGCCGCAAGCTGCGCCTGCAGCCCGGCGAGCGGCTGCTGGACATCGGCTCGGGCTGGGGCGGCATGCTGCTGTGGGCGGCGGAGCACTACGGCATCGACGGCACCGGCATCACGCTCTCGAAGAACCAGTACGCCTATGTGCAGAAGTGCATCGAGGAGCGCGGCCTCTCGGGCCGGGTGCGCGTGCTGCTGCAGGACTACCGCGAGCTGCAGGTGAGCGAGCCGTTCGACAAGATTTCCTCCATCGGCATGTTCGAGCACGTCGGCCGCGCGCAGATGCCGACCTACTTCGCCACGCTGCGCCGCCTGCTCAAGCCCGGCGGCCTGGCGATGAACCACGGCATCACCGCCGGGGGGCTGGACAACAGCGAGCTGGGCGCCGGCATGGGCGAGTTCATCGACCGCTACATCTTCCCCGGCGGCGAGCTGCTGCACGTGAGCGTGGCGCTGCACGAAATCGCGCGCGCGGGGCTGGAGATGGTCGACACCGAGAACATCCGCCCGCACTACGCGCGCACGCTCTGGGCCTGGTCCGACGCGCTGGAGGCGCAGCTGCCCAGGGCGCGCGAGATCCTCGCCGCGCAGCACGGCGCCGAGAAGGGCGAGAAGGTGCTGCGCGCCTACCGGCTGTACCTGGCGGGCTGCGCGCTCGGCTTCGAGCAGGGCTGGGTGGCGCTGCACCAGGTCCTCATGGCCCACCCCGACGGCCGGCGCGACGGCGGCGCGATGGCCGGCGCGCAGTCGCAATACCCGTTCAACCGCGAATACATCTACGCCCCGCCCCAGGCGGGCGACACGCCCGAGAAAGCCCCATGACCGAACGCTACCCCGTCCCCGACCTGAACACGCTGCCCGAGGACATCCGCGCCCGCATCCTCGAGGTGCAGGACAAGGCCGGCTTCATCCCCAACGTGTTCCTCGCGTTCGCGCGCCGCCCGGCCGAGTGGCGCGCCTTCTTCGCCTACCACGACGCGCTCATGCTCAAGGAAGAAGGCAGCCTGACCAAGGGCGAGCGCGAGATGATCGTCGTGGCCACGAGCAGCGCCAACCAGTGCCTGTACTGCGTCGTGGCGCACGGCGCGATCCTGCGCATCCACGAGAAGAAGCCGCTGGTGACCGACCAGGTGGCGGTGAACTACCGCAAGGCCGAGATCACGCCGCGCCAGCGCGCGATGCTGGACTTCGCGCTCAAGGTCTGCCAGCGCTCCAGCGAGATCGAGGAGGCCGACTTCCAGCGGCTGTACCCGCACGGCTTCGACGACGAGGACATCTGGGACATCGCCGCCATCACCGCGTTCTTCGGCCTGTCCAACCGCATGGCGAGCTTCGCCGGCATGATGCCCAACCCGGAGTTCTACCTGATGGGCCGCCTGCCCCGGGAAAAGAAGGCGTGAGCTACTGAAAAGAGAGCTGCTTGCGCTTGCTACATAAGCGCTGGAGGCCTTTTTTACATCAAACCCCGGAGCGGCACGGCGCCAGCACGTCGAGCGCCTTGCGATAGCTCGGCGAGCGCACGTCGAGCGCGCCGAGCACCGTCGAGTACAGGTTGTCGTGCGTCAGCGGTTCGTCGAGCCTCCCGGCGAGGCACGTCCCGGACAGCGCCAGGCGATCGCTCAGGGGGGTGCTGAACCAGGTGACCATGGGTACGTGCTTCTGCGCCTCGGGCGCGATGCCGTACGGCATGCCGTGCAGGAACAGGCCGTACTCGCCGAGCGACTCGCCGTGGTCGCTCAGGTAGAGCAGGCCGACGTCGTCGCGCGCCGCGCGCGCCTTGAGCCAGTCGATGGTCCCGGCAAGAAAGGCGTCGGTCGCGACGATGCTGTTGTCGTAGGCGTTGACCAGCGCCTCCTGGCTGCAGTTGGCCAGCACCTCGGTGCGGCACTCCGGCTGGAAGCGCTTGACCGCCTCGCTGGAGCGCTTGAAGTAGGCCGGCCCGTGGCTGCCCATCTGGTGCAGCACCAGCAGCACGCCGCGCGCGCGCCGCTCGGCCGGCAGCGCCGCGATGCGCGCATCCAGCCCCGCCAGCATCGCCTCGTCGCGGCACTCGCCGCCATCGCACAAGGCCTTGCGCTGCGCCTCGTCGAGCCCGTCGGCGGCGCTGGCATGCGGCACGCGGTCGCACACGCCCTTGCAGCCCGACTGGTTGTCCAGCCAGAGCACCGCCAGGCCCGCGGCCTGCACCACGTCGAGCAGGGTCTCGTACTCGTTGTCGCGCGACTCGAACTTCTCGCGCCCGAGCGGCGAGAACATGCACGGCAGCGACGTCAGCGTGCTCGTGCCGCACGAGAACACCCGGCGCCAGCTCGATACGTCCAGCCGGGAGAGCTGCGGGTTGGTATCGCGCCCGTAGCCGTTGAGCGCGAAATGGTCGGCCCGCGCGGTCTCGCCCACCACCAGCACGAACAGCAGCGGGCGCCGGTCGGCGGCGTAGCTCGGGCCCAGCGCGGCGCCCTCGGTCATGGCCACCAGCGTGCGCGTGCGGCTGAACCACTGGCGCTGCCCCGCCACCACGCCCGAATACAGGCTGGCCAGGGGGTTGAGCAGGTAGCGCACCTCCTTGTGGTTGCGCATCAGCGGCGCCAGGTCGCGCGAAGCCAGCGCCACCGTGGCCGCCACCACCCCGAGCGCGGCCAGCAGCAGCAGCGCATTGCGCGCCACCTGGCGCCACGGCGGCGCGGCCGCCAGGCGCAGGCGCGCCAGCCACCAGGTCGGCAGCAGCAGCACCGCCAGCACGGACAGCACCATGCGCGGCCCGAGCAGATCGGCCACCTCGCGCGGATCGGTCTGCAGCACGTTGCCCAGCATGCCCGGGTCCATCACCACGCGGTAGGTCAGCATGTAGTACTGCGCCAGCGCCGCCACCAGCACCACCAGCCACCAGAGCCAGCGCATGCCGCGCGTCCAGGCGGTGAGAGCGAGCAGGGCCACGGTGCCGCCGAGCAGCAGCGCCGCCATGACCGCCACCGAGCGCAGCGCCGCGCCCGGCGTGTCCGCGACGCGCGCCAGCTGCAGCCACAGCGGCCAGTTGGCCACCAGCGCCAGGTACAGCGCCAGGCGCAGCACCACCCGTTGCGGCGACAGGGGCCGTGCCAGCCAGCCGTCGATCCATGCCAGGGGCTGCGGCAGTTTCAGCGCATGCGTCATCCGGCGTTTGTAGCATGCGCCCGGCCATGCCGGCGCAAGCTGCCCAGGCCGTCGAGCAGCCATCCCACGGTCCAGCAGATCCAGGCGGTCCAGAAGGTGTGGCTCATGTAGTGCGCCCCGCGCACCTGCTGCACCAGCCCCAGCACCAGCCCCGCCACCAGCACCGCGACCAGCCAGCGGCGCGCCAGCCGCGGCACCCGGCGGCGCAGCGTGAACCAGCCCGCCAGGAAGGCGAACGCGGTGGAGGCATGGCCGGCCGGGAAGCACCGGCCCGGCCCGCCGTCGCCCAGGCCCCAGGCCCAGTGGGAGACATAGTGCGCCACGCCGCCGAACTCGGCCAGGTCCCAGGGGCAGCTGGTCGCGCTCGCGTGCTTGACTCCCTGCACCGCGAGCAGCGCCAGCACCACCGATGCCAGCAGCCGCCAGCGCTCGGCCGGCGCGAGCGCCCGCAAAAAGCCCCAGGGGCGCAGCGTTCCGGCCACCAGCGCCAGCAGCAGCAGCCAGCCCAGCCTGCGCGGCCAGGCGTGCAGGCCGACGACCAGCACCGGGTTGTCCTGCCACGCGAAGCCATGCGGCCCGCCGAACAGGCGGGCCAGCGGCAGATCGAGCCCCGACGCATCCCAGAGCAGCAAGGCGAGCAGCAGCACCAGGGTGAGCGCGCCCAGGCGCTGCCAGGTCCAGGGCTGTCGGACGGCGGTGGCGGCGCGGGGGGAGGCTTCGGCGAGAACGAACACCGCGCGAGACTAGAAACGAAACCTGAACGAACAATGAACGCACGGATGGCCGGCCGCGCCCTACACTCGCGACCACAACCGCTCGAGGACGACACGAATGCGCGTGCTGCTGGTGGAAGACGACCTGGCCCTGTCCGACGCCGTGTGCGGCTACCTGCGCGCCAAGGCCTTCGCCGTCGATGCCACGCCCAGCGTGCAAGGCGCGCGCGCGGCGCTGAGCGCGGCGCACTACAGCGCGGTACTGCTCGACCTGCACCTGGCCGACGGCGACGGCCTGGCGCTGCTGCCCCGGGTGCATGAACTGCCCGAGCGCCCCATCGTCATCGTGCTGACCGCGCGCGACCAGGTGAGCGAGCGCATCCGGGGCCTGGACGCGGGCGCCGACGACTACCTCGTCAAGCCCTACGACCCGGCCGAACTGCTGGCGCGCCTGCGCGCGGTCGAGCGCCGGCGCAGCCAGGCGCGGAGCACGCCGCTCGCACTGGGTGACGTGCAGATCGACCTGGCGCGCGAACAGGTGCGCCGCGCAGGCGTGCCGATCGCACTCACGGCCAAGGAATGGGCGCTGCTGCGCGCGATGGCCGCGCGCCCGCGGCAGCTGCACCCGCGCGAAAACCTGCAGGACGCGCTCTACGGTTTCGACGACGACACCGACAGCAACACGCTCGAAGTGTTCATCAGCCGCCTGCGCCGCAAGCTCGGGCGCGGCAGCATCGAGACGGTGCGAGGCCTCGGCTACCGCCTGGCCGCGCCCGGGCAAGGCGGCGGCGCATGAGCCGCTGGCGGGCGCAAGCCGGCGCGGACACCCTCTCGGGGCGGCTCACGCGCCGCCTGATGCTCTGGGTCGGCGGCGCATGGCTCGCCTGCGTGCTCGGCGTGGTCTGGTACGTCGGCAGCGAGATCGACCGCAATTTCGACAACGAGCTGGTCGAGGTGGCGCACCGCATGTTCGACATCGCCCTGCGGCACCTGGACGATGCACCACCGCAGCCCGGCGGCGCGCCGCTCACGATCGCCTCGCCCGGCTCGTTCGCCGATGCCGACGTGCTCTACCAGCTCGTCACGCCGCAGGGGCGGGTGCTGGCGCGCGCGGCCGACGCGCGGGCCGGCCAGTTCGAGGTACCGCTCGCGCCCGGCTTCGCCAACCACGGCGACTGGCGCGTGCATACCGTGCTGCACCCCACGCGGGCCATCTACCTGCAGGTGGCCGATCCGCTGCGCGAGCGCCGCAGGGCGGTGCGCCACACCCTGGTCGGCCTGACGCTGCCGCTGGCGGCCGTGCTGCCGCTGCTGGCGCTGCTGCTGCGGCGCATCGCGCGGCGCGAGCTGCGCCCGCTCGAACTGCTGCGCCACGAGATCGGCCAGCGCAGCGGCGAGCGGCTGGCGCCCATCGGCCTGCTCCACCTGCCGCGCGAACTCGCCAGCGTGCAGGACGACGTGAACCACCTGCTGGAGCGCCTGGCGCAGGCGCTGGAGGTGGAGCGCGCGCTTGCGGCCAACGCCGCGCACGAGCTGCGCACGCCGCTCGCCGCCGCGCGCCTGCGCCTGCAGACCGCGCTGGAGCATGGCCTGCAGCGCAGCGACGTGCAGGCCGCGCTCGACGCCCTGCAGACGCTCTCGCATCGCACGGAAAAGCTGCTGCAGCTCTCCCGCGCCGAATCCAGCACCCCGCTCACACGCGAGCCGGTGGATCTGGCGCGCCTGGCCACCACCATGGCGCAGGAATTCTGGCAGCAGGGCGACGGCGCCATCGACCGGCTCGATCTCATCCTGCCCGAGGCCACGGCGCCCACCATGGCGCTGGGCGACTTCGACGCGCTGGCCATCGCGCTGCGCAACCTGCTGGAAAACGCGCTGCACCACGCGGGCGGCGGCGCGGTGGAACTCCTCGTCGGCCCCGGCTGCGCCATCGCCGTGCGCGACCACGGCCCCGGCGTGCCAGCCGAACAGTTGCAGACGCTGCGCCAGCGCCACGTGCGCCAGGACAGCAGCCGCACCGGCTACGGCCTGGGCCTGTCGATCGCCACCACCATCGCGCACAAGCACGGCGGGCGGCTGGAACTGACCTCGCCGCTGCCCGACGGCGGCAGCGGCCTGCAGGCGCGGCTGGTGCTGCAGCCGGTGCCGGGCGACTCCGCCTAGAAAACCCCCATTGCCAGCCCCGCCGCCAGCGCCTCGCCCAGCGCGCGGCAGCGCTCCAGCTCGTCCGCCCCGATCCGCTTGGGCGCCAGGATCGCCTGCGGCGTCTGCGCGTGGGTGCAGACGATCAGCGGCTCGGCCACCGCCTTGAGCCGCCAGCCGGTGGCGATGCGCGCGATCTGGCGCGCCGCGCCCGCGCCGTCGCTGCCGGCGCAGACCAGCGCGGCATAGGGGCGGCCCTCGATCCGGTCGAGCGCGCCGTAGTACGTGCGGTCGAAGAAGTCCTTGAGCTGCCCGCTCATGCTGGCGAGGTTTTCCGGCGTGGCGAAGACGTAGCCGTCCGCGCCCAGCACGTCGGCCGTGCCGGTCTCGTGCGCGCGCTGCAGCCGCACCCGGACCTCGCTCTCCGTGCACGCGCCGGCGCGCAGCGCCTCGGCCATCTGCGCGGTACCGCCGGTGAGCGAGTGGTAGACGACGAGCAGGGTCTTGGCGGCGGGCATGGCGGCATTGTCGGCGCTGCCCGGCATCGTGCGCCGCGTGCCTCAGAACGCCTGCGCGGGCAGCTCGGCGCAGCACATGTCGCGCCGCGCCACCACCGCCAGCCACGCGCCCGTCCTGGGCAATTCATAGTGGTAGAAATAGCGTGCAGCGCCCATCCTGCCAGCGCTGGCAGCTACCGAAAGCGAAGCATCCGCGCGCCGCACGGCGAGCGCCACGTCGAGCCAGATCCAGGCCAGCACCATGTGGCCGAAGGCCTGCAGATAGGGCACGGCATTGGCCAGCGCCTCGCCGGCGTCGCCCGTCGCCCAGGCCGCGCGGGTGGCGGCCAGCACCTCGTCGAGGGCGCGCGCGAGCTGGTCGGCCCAGGCGGCCGGCTCGCCGCCCTGCGCGCGGGCGCGCTCCAGGGTGGCGTGCACGCGGGCGGCGAGCAGCGCCAGCGCCGCGCCCTCCTGCATCAGCACCTTGCGCCCCAGCAGGTCCATGGCCTGGATGCCGTGCGTGCCCTCGTGGATCATGTTCAGCCGGTTGTCGCGCCAGTACTGCTCGACGGGAAAGTCCCGCGTGTAGCCGTAGCCGCCGTGGATCTGGATCGCGAGCGAATTGGCCTCCAGGCAGTTCTCGCTCGGCCAGCTCTTGGCCACCGGGGTGAGCAGCTCCAGCAGCAGGGAGGCCTCGCGCGCCTCGTGCGGCGCGCCGGTGCGCACGTCGTCCACCAGGCGGGCGCAGTACAGGTTGAGCGCCAGCGCCCCTTCGCACAGGCTTTTCTGCGCCAGCAGCATGCGCTTGACGTCGGCGTGCTCCACCAGCGCCACCTGCGGCCGGGTCGCGTCCTTGCCGGCCGCGCCCACGGGCCGGCCCTGCAGGCGCGTGCGGGCGTAGTCGAGGCTCGCGTAATAGCCCGCCAGGCCGAGCATGGTCGCGGCCATGCCGATGGCGATGCGCGCCTCGTTCATCATGTGGAACATGCACCGCAGGCCCTCGCCCGGCTGCCCCACCAGGTAGCCGATGGCGCCCGCCGCCCCGGCCGGCCGGTGGCGCCCTTCGCCGAAGTTGAGCAGCGTGTTGGTCGTGCCGCGCCAGCCGAGCTTGTGGTTCAGGCCGGCCAGCGCCACGTCGTTCCTCTCGCCGGTGAGCCGCCCCTGGCAGTCGACCAGCCACTTGGGCACGATGAACAGCGAGATGCCCTTGACGCCCGCGACCGGGCGGCCGTCCGGCCCGGGGGTCTTGGCCAGCACCAGGTGGACGATGTTCTCGGCTAGTTCGTGGTCGCCGGCGGAGATCCACATCTTGTTGCCCGCGAGGCGGTAGCGCGGCCCGAGCGGGTCGGCGGCGAAGCCGTCGCCGTCGGGCAGCGCCCGGGTGGCGATGTCCGACAGGCTGGAACCCGCCTGCGGCTCGGACAGCGCCATCGTGCCCATCCAGCGGCCGTTGAGCTCGTTGGCCGCGAACACCTGCTGCTGCGCCGCGCTGCCGTGCGCCAGGATGGCGTTGGCGTTGCCGGTGGTGAGCAGGTTGGAGCCGATGCCGACCGAGGCGCAGCCGAAAAAGCCGTTGGCCGCCGACTCCACCACGTACGGCAGCTGCATGCCGCCGAGCGCGTAGTCCTGCGCCGCGGCCAGCATGCCGCTGGCGGCGTAGGCCTCGCGCGCCTCGTACGTGCAGCGCGGCAGCAGCACGCGCAGCTCGCCGTCGGGCCCCTGCTCGGTGCGCGGCTCGTGCGTGTCCACCTCGCGGTTGAACGGCGCGTACTTCTCGCGCGCGATGCGCTCGCAGGTGTCGAGCACCGCGTCGAAGGTCTCGCGGCCATGGTCGGCGAAGCGCTGGCGCGCGGCCAGCGATGCGGCCTGCAGCCAGTCGTGGAGCAGGAAGTCGAGCGTGGAGCGCAGCGGGGAGGTCATGCGCGGGGATTATCGAAGCGCGGGCCTCACGCTCGCTGTCCGCCACGCGACGCGCGCTCCATCGCCCTGGCGATGCCGCGCAGGATGTGGATCTCCTCCTGCGTGGGCTGCGCGCGGTTGAAGAGCTGGTTCAGGCGCGGCATGAGCTTCTTGGGCGCCGCGGGGTCGAGAAAGCCGATCCCGGCGAGCGCCTGCTGCCAGTGCGCCAGCATGCCGGCGAGCTGCGCGGCGTCGGCCGGCGCGCCATGGGGCGCGGCATCGTGCACGGCAAAGCCGCCCAGCGCCTGGCGCCACTCGTAGGCGATCAGCTGCACCGCCGCCGCCAGGTTGAGCGAGCCGAACTGCGGATGGGTCGGGATGGAGAGCGCCACGTGGCATCGGTACACGTCGTCGTTGGCCATGCCGAAGCGCTCGCTGCCGAACAGGAAGGCGACGCCGAAGTCCGCTGCCGTTTCACTGCTCGAATCACCCTCCAGCACCCGCCCATCGAGCGCTGGCAGCTCTCTTTCGAGGAGCATCTCGAAGTGCGCGCGCGGAGCGCGCGCGGGCGGGCCGAAGTCGCGCGGCGTCATCGCCGTGGCGCACAGGTGGTGCATGCCGTCCAGCGCCTCGTCGAGCGTGGCCACGATGCGCGCGCGCTCGAGCACGTCGGTGGCGCCGCTGGCGCGCTGGATCGCGATCTCGCGGCGCAGCACGTTGGGCCAGCGCGGCGCGACCAGCACCAGGTCGTCGAAACCCATGGTCTTCATGGCGCGCGCGGCGGCGCCGACGTTGCCCGGGTGGCTGGTCTGGATCAGGATGAAGCGGGTGCGCATGCGGGCGATTGTCGGCGCAGCGCGCCGCCGCAGGAACTTGTTCAGCGTTGCCCTAGAATCGCCGCTTCGCGTCCGCATCGCCGGGCGCCC
Source organism: Pseudomonadota bacterium (assembly GCA_963205335.1). Lineage (GTDB taxonomy): Bacteria > Pseudomonadota > Gammaproteobacteria > Burkholderiales > Burkholderiaceae_C > Comamonas_C. Next base: position 7,148 of record CAUJIM010000098.1, on the reverse strand, counting down.
CTGCCGCTCTCTACCAGTCATGTCATCGCATCTGCACCCCATGCTCAACGTGGCCATCAAGGCCGCGCGCGCCGCTGGCGCCATCATCAACCGCGCCGCGCTCGACGTCGAGGCGGTGCGCATCTCGCAAAAGCAGATCAATGACTTCGTGACCGAGGTGGACCAGGCCAGCGAGGCGGCCATCATCGAGACCCTGCTCACCGCCTACCCCGGCCACGGCATCCTGGCCGAGGAGTCGGGCCGCACCCACGGCGCCAGGCATTCGGACTACCTCTGGATCATCGACCCGCTGGACGGCACGACCAACTTCATCCACGGCTTTCCGGTGTACTGCGTGAGCATCGCGCTCTCGGTGCGCGGCAAGGTGGAGCACGGCGTGGTCTACGACCCCACGCGCAACGACCTGTTCACCGCCACGCGCGGGCGCGGCGCCTTCATGAACGACCGGCGCATGCGCGTGAGCAAGCGCACGCGGCTGGGCGAATGCCTGCTCGGCACCGGCTTTCCCTACCGCCCCGGCGACGACTTCGCGAGCTACATGAAGATGATGGCCGAGGTCATGCGCCACACCCACGGCCTGCGCCGCCCCGGCGCCGCCGCGCTCGACCTGGCCTACGTGGCCGCGGGCTTCACCGACGGCTTCTTCGAGACCGGCCTGTCCATCTGGGACGTGGCCGCCGGCGGCCTGCTGGTGACCGAGGCCGGCGGCCTGGTGGGCAACTTCACCGGCGAGGCCGACTACCTGGAACAGCGCGAGTGCCTGGCCGCGCCGCCGCGCATCTATGGCCAGCTGGTGCAGCTGATCGGCAAATACAGCAAGTTCGCGGGCGTGGCGGACAAGACCGCACTGCAGGCAGCCATTGCCGAAGACACCGCCACCGGCGAATAGCGCTCCTTTTCCAGGAGCTTCCGGCGCCCGCCAGGCAAGCGCTGCAGGCAAAAAATACCCATAGACCGGCCCGCCCATGCTCGCCGCCGCCATGCTGTGCCTCGTCGTCGCGGTGAGCGACGGCGACTCGCTCGTGGTGCACTGCGGCAGCCAGGCGCCGGAGCGCGTGCGCATCGCCTCGATCGACGCCCCCGAGCTGCGCCAGGCCTGGGGCCGGCGCGCCCGCAAGAACCTCGCGCAGTGGTGCCTGCGCCGGCCGGCGCGGATCGACGCCGAAGGGCACGACCGCTACGGCCGCCTGCTGGCCCAGGTGCACTGCCAGGGGCGCGACGTGGCTGCGGCGCAGGTGGACGCGGGGCTGGCCTGGGTGCACCCCAGCCAGGAACCCCAGCACCCCGACCTCGCCGCGGCCCAGCAGCGGGCGCGCGCCGCCCGCCAGGGCCTGTGGGCGCAAAAGCGGCCACAGGCGCCGTGGAAGTACCGCCAGCGCCACGGCACGGGCGCGCGTTAGCCGTTACAGGAAGTCGGCGCGCAGCTGCTCCGCGCTCCTGGCCGAGAGCAGCGCGGGCGGCACGTCCAGCAGCGTCTTGCAGCCGTGCTGGCCCGCCTGGTGCAGCCGCTGCACCGCGCGGGCGCAGGCCAGCAGCGTGCTGGCGGTGAACTCGGGGTTGCTGTCCAGCTGCAGGCGGTACTCGATCACGTGCCCGGTCTTCTGCGAGGTGTTGCCGCTGCGGATCACGAAGCCGCCGTGCGGCATCGTCGAATGCTCGCGCGCGAGCTCCTCGGCGCCGATGAAGTGCACCGTGGTGTCGTAGTCGGCGAAGTAGTCGGGCATGGTGACGATGGCCCGGCGCACCGCTTCGGCGTCCGCCCCCGGCTCGAGCACCACGTAGCACTCGCGCAGGTGCTTCTCGCGCGTGGACAGCTCGGGGCGGGTGCCGCTGCGCACCGCCTCGACGGCCCGGGCGATCGGCACGGTGTACTGCACGCCGCCAGCAACGCCCGGCACGTGGCGGATCGCGTCCGAATGGCCCTGGCTCAGGCCCTTGCCCCAGAAGGTGTAGGTGGCGCCGTCGGGCAACAGCGCGTCGCCCATCACGCGGTTGATCGAGAACAGGCCCGGGTCCCAGCCAGCGGAGATCAGGGCCGTGGTCTGGCCGGCACGCGCGGCCGCGTCCACCCTGGCGAAATGCTCGGGGATGCGCGCGTGGGTGTCGAAGCTGTCCACGACGTTGAAATGGCGCGCATATTCGGGCGTCTGCACCGGCAGGTCGTCCTTGGAGCCGCCGCAGAGGATGAGCACGTCGATCTCGCTCTTGTGCGCGGGCAGGTCGGCCACCGCGTGCGCCGGCACGCCGCTCGCCGGCTTGACGCCGGCGGGGTCGCGCCGCGTATAGACGCCGACGAGCCGGGTGTCCGGATTCTTGGCGACGGCGGCCTCGACACCGCGCCCGAGGTTGCCGTAGCCGACGATGGCGATGCGTAGCGGCGCCTGGCGGTGGTCGTTCTGTTGGTGGTCCATGGTGGGTCTTTCAAATGAAAAAATGCCCCTTCGGGGCTGGTTTTTGCGTACCGCATATTATCATGTTTATTTTGCATAACGATGCGAATACGCGCAGTGATTCTCAACGTGGCACCGGGGCACGCTGCCGACCCGCGTCACAAAATGTCACGGCTGGCTGGCAGCCGGGGGCGGCACCGGTCCGCCGCGGTACAGCCAGGGCATGTCCAGCAGCCGCTCGCCCAGCAGCCGCAGCGCGGCGTCGCGCGCCAGGCGCAGCGGCCCGGTGGCGTGGAAGATGCTGCCGTTGCGCCGCGCGTGCCGCTGCACCCGGGCATCGCGCTGCCAGCGGTTGAGCGCATAGCGGCGCAGGCGCAGCGGCACCTCGACGGCGTCCATCGCGAGCGCGCGCTGCAGCTCGGCGGCGTCCTCGATCGCCATGCCCGCGCCCTGCGCCAGATAGGGCCGCATCGGGTGCGCAGCGTCGCCCAGCAGCGCCACCAGGCCCTGCGCCATCTCCCGCGGCCCGGCGAGCGGTGCGCGGTCAAGCAGGGGCCACAGGCGCCAGCCGTCGCCCGCCTCGGGGACGGCGCGGACCAGCTCCTGCAGCGGCGCGCAAGTGCCGGCGAGCACGGCCTGCAGCTCGGCGGCGTGGATCGCGTGGTCCCAATGCTCGAGATCCTGCGGCGGCTGGCCGTGGCAGATCGCCACCACGTTGAGCAGCTCGCCGCCGCGCAGGGGGTAGTGCACCACGTGCAGGCGCGGCCCGAGCCAGACGGTCACCTGCTGGCTGCGCAGCGCCGCCGGCAGCAGGCGCTGGTGCGCCACCGCGCGATAGGCCAGGTGGCCCGCGGGGCGCACCGCCGCCTCGGCCAGCAGCGCCGCGCGCACCCGGCTGCGCAGGCCATCGGCCCCGAGCAGGACGTCGCTCTCGACCAGCACCTCGGCACCGTCCCCGCGCAGCAGGCGCACGGCCACGGAACTCCGGTCCTGCGTGTGCTGCGCCAGGGCGTGGTCCAGGTGCAGGCGCACCGCCGGCAGGCCGCGCACCGCGGCGAGCAGCAGGGCATGCAGATCCGCGCGGTGCACGGTGGCATAGGCAGCGCCGTAGCGCCCGGCGAAGGCCCCGAGATCGAGCTCGCCCAGCACGCGCCCGTCGGGCGCGCCGCGCACCTGCAGGCGATCGGGGAACGATGCCACCGCACGCAGCGGCCCGCCCAGGCCCCAGGCCTCGAGGCAGCGCACCACGTTCGGCCCGAGCTGCACCCCGGCGCCCACCTCGCCGAAGCTGCCGGCGCGCTCGTACAGCCGCACCTCCCAGCCCGCGCGCGCGCTCGCCAGCGCCGCCGCCAGGCCGCCGATGCCGCCGCCCGCGATCAGGATCTGTGGCATGCGCAGCGCGGGTGCGGCCTCAGCCAGCGATCAGCTGGCGCAGCACGTAGGGCAGGATGCCGCCGGCACGGTAGTAGTCCACCTCGATCGGGGTGTCCAGGCGCAGGGTCAGGGCCGCCTCCCCGGTGCTGCCATCGCCGCGGCGGATCACCAGCCGGGCCCGGCCCTGCGGCTTGAGCTGCGGGTCCAGCAGCACGTCGATCTCTTCGTCGCCCTTGAGGCCCAGGGTCTCCCACGAGTCCTTGCCGGTGAACTGCAGCGGCAGCACGCCCATGCCGATCAGGTTGGAGCGGTGGATGCGCTCGAAGCTGCGCGCCACCACGGCCCGGATGCCGAGCAGCTGCGTGCCCTTGGCCGCCCAGTCGCGGCTCGACCCGGTGCCGTACTCCTCGCCGGCGAAAACCACCGTCGGCGTCTTGCTCGCCATGTAGAGCTCGGCGGCGTCGAAGATCGCCATCTTGCTGCCGCGCTGCGCGCCCCCGCCCTGGTAGAGCGTCACGCCGCCCTCCTCGCGCGAGCCATCGGCCAGCGGCGGGATCATCAGGTTCTTGATGCGCACGTTGGCGAAGGTGCCGCGCACCATCACCTCGTGCTGGCCGCGGCGCGAGCCGTAGCTGTTGAAGTCCTGCTTCTGCACGCCGTGCGCCTTCAGCCAGAGGCCCGCGGGCGAGCTTTCCTTGATGCGCCCGGCCGGCGAGATGTGGTCGGTGGTGACCGAATCGCCGAACAGCGCCATGATGCGCGCGCCGCGCACCGAGGCGTCCCGGCGCAGGCTCTCGGCCCCGGATGCCGCGGTCTCGAGCGCGAAGCCCTCGAAGAACGGCGGCTCGGCGATATAGGTGCTGGTCGGCCAGTTGTAGAGCTGCCCGGTCACGCCCTTGATCTTTTCCCAGAGCTTGCCCGGCTCGGTCGCGATCTTGGCGTAGTTCGCACGGAAGGCCTTGCCCTTCATGGCGTACCTGAGGAGCTTCTGCACCTCGTCGCTCGACGGCCAGATGTCGCCCAGGTACACCTCCCTGCCGCCCCTGCCCCGGCCCACGGGCTGGGTCATCAGGTCGACGTTGACGCTGCCGGCGATGGCGTAGGCCACCACCAGCGGCGGGCTCATCAGGAAGTTGGCCTTGATGTTGGGGTGGATGCGCGCCTCGAAGTTGCGGTTGCCCGAAAGGACCGAGGCGCAGACCAGGTCGTGCGCGTTGATCGCCTCGTTGATCTCCGCCGTCAGGTCGCCCGAGTTGCCTATGCAGGTGGTGCAGCCATAGCCCGCCAGGTTGAAGCCGAGCTTTTCCAGGTAGGGCAGCAGGCCGGTTTCCACCAGGTACTCGGTGACGATGCGCGAGCCGGGGGCTAGCGAGGTCTTGACGTGGCGCCTGACCTTGAGCCCGGCCTCGACCGCGTGCTTGGCCAGCAGGCCCGCCGCCAGCATCACCCCCGGGTTGCTGGTGTTGGTGCAGCTCGTGATGGCGGCGATCAGGACGTCGCCGTTGCCCACGTCGAAGCCCTCGGGCTCGGCGTGCAGGTCCGGCGCCGCGCTCGGCCTGACCGGCACGCGCTCGCCGAAGGTCCCGGCCGGGCGGCTGAAGCCGCCCTGCTCCATCGGCATGGCGTAGAGCTCGGCGAAACGCTGGCTGGCGCGGCCCAGGTCGATGCGGTCCTGCGGACGGCGCGGCCCGGCGATGCTGGGCGTGACGTCGCCCAGGTCGAGGGTGATGACCCTGGAGTAGTCGATCTCGCCCGCGCGCGCCGGGCCGAACAGGCCCTGCGCCTTGTAGTACGCCTCGACCACCTCGATCTCGGCCCGGGTGCGGCCGGTGCCCTCGAAGTATTCGAGCGTGCGCCCGTCCACCGGGAACAGGCCGATGGTGGAGCCGTTCTCGGGCGACATGTTGCCCAGCGTGGCCCGGTCGGGCACGCTGAGCGAGGCCGTGCCTTCGCCGAAGTACTCGACGAAGGTGCCCACCACCTTGTTCTGGCGCAGCAGCTCGGTCACGCGCAGCACCAGATCGGTAGCGGTCACGCCTTCGCGCAGCTGCCCCTTGAGTTCGAAGCCGACCACGTCGGGCGTGAGAAAGTACACCGGCTGGCCCAGCATGGCCGCCTCGGCCTCGATGCCGCCCACGCCCCAGCCGACGACGCCCGCGCCGTTGATCATGGTCGTATGGCTGTCGGTGCCGACCAGCGTATCGGGGTAATACAGCCCGTCCCGGGTCCTGTGCACGCCCTTGGTAAGGAATTCCAGGTTCACCTGGTGGCAAATGCCGAAGCCCGGCGGCACGACACGGAAAGTATCGAATGCCTGCATGCCCCACTTCATGAACTGGTAGCGCTCGTGATTGCGCTCGAATTCCATTTTCATGTTCTGCGCGAGCGCGGTCCTGGTGCCGTAGTTGTCCACCATGACGGAGTGATCGACCACCAGATCCACGGGCACCAGCGGCTCCACCTGCTTCGGCTGCGCGCCCACGCGCTGCGCCGCCGCGCGCATGGCCGCCAGGTCGACGAGCAATGGCACGCCGGTAAAGTCCTGCAACAGCACGCGCGCCACGGTAAACGGTATTTCCTGCGTGCGCGTCGCATTCGGCTGCCAATTGGCGAGTTGCTCCACGTGCTCCGCCGTTACCTTGCTGCCGTCGCAATGGCGCAGCACCGATTCCAGCACGATGCGAATCGAGCGCGGCAGACGCTTCACATTCGGGTATTTGCGCGCCAGCGCGGGCAAGGAATAAAACCGTCCCTGCTTGCCGGAAGCCGTGGTGAAGGTTTTGAGCGTGGAGGCGAAAGCGTGCCGTTTTGCAGTGGCAGCGACCATTTTGGAATCTCCTTGACAATTGCAGCGCACGGATGCGTGGCGCACGCATGGCACCCACTATCCGATACCAGTCGCGAGTGTACGCTTCCGGCCCGCGCCCCCAATACGGCAGGGGCAATGCGCCGCCACGCCGCGGACGACAAAAAGCCCGCGCGCAGGCGGGCTCGGGAAACCGGCACGAGGCCCCTCTAGGGGCCGGTACCACTCAAATGGCGAACTTCGTCCGGTCCTGGCCCTGGATCCAGTGCGGCGGCTTGCCGCGGCCCGTCCACGTCTGGCCGGTTTCCGGATTGCGGTACTTGGGCGCCACCTTGCCGGCACTGCCTGCCACGCGGCTACGGCGCCCCGTGGGGAACACGTCATTGGCCGTCAGGCCGAACTCCGCCACCGTCTGGCGCACCTTGGCCACTGCGGCTTCCACTTCACGCTGGCGCGCTTCCTGGATTTGTGCCTCGAGCGCATCGCGCTGTTTCAGCAATTCCTTGTAACTGGCAGTCATGATCATCCTGAAAGGTTGGTAATGGCGTTTGTTATTCAAACGGAAAAATTATAAATAG
>CAUJIM010000097.1 GCA_963205335.1 Pseudomonadota bacterium | reverse complement strand
AGGATGAAGAACGGGATCGCCATGATCTCGAACTTCTCGATGCCGGTGAACAGCTTGAGCGCCACCGACTCGATGGGTACTTCGGTCAGGAAGAACAGGAAGGACAGGACGGTCAGGCCCAGCGAGATCGAGATGGGCATGCCGGTGAGCATGAGCACCACCAGCAGGCCGAAGATGAGGACGGCGTTCATGGCTTGTCGGCTCCCTGGCTGTCGTTGCGGGCGGCGGGCGGGCGGCGGCGTTCGGCCATGCCTTGCGGCGGGCCCGTGTCCTGGCGCCTTCGGTCCACGCCGCCGGGCATGTCGCGCGGGTGCAGTTCGTCGCGCATGCGGTAGATCGCGTCTTCCTGGCCCGGTGCGGGCAGGGCTTCGCCTTCTTCCAGGCCGTCGACGTGGCCGTGGTCGTGGTGCGGCAGCTCACCCGTGCGCTTGAAGGTCCAGGCCACCTGCAGGAAGCGGAAACACATCAGCGCCGAGCCCACCGGCACCACCGCGTAGACGATCCAGGTGGGCCATTCCAGGTCGGGGGTGATGGGGCCCTCGATCAGGTCCTGCACGTTCAGCCCCAGCGCGCTGAAGATGCCGTGGTGGGCGCCGTTGTCCCAGACGAAGGTGGCGCCCATCCAGGCCACCACGCCCGTGAACAGCGCGCCCGCGGCCATGCCGAAGATGATGAACTTGCTCCGCAGCGCCGGCCGCATGCGGTTGATCGCCACGTCCACGCCGACGTGGATGCCGGTGCGCACGCCGTAGGCGGCGCCGAACTTGGCCATCCACACGAACATGATGATGGTCAGCTCCTGCGCCCAGGTCAGGTTGATGGAGAGCAGCCAGTCCTGCAGCCCGGGGATGGCCCAGCCGGCGGCGTAGCGGTGCACCACCGCCACGAAGATGATGAGCGTGGCGGCGCCCATCAGGAAGGTGATGAGCCACTCTTCCAGGTGGTCGAGAATTTTCATCATGGAGGGATCTCCGCAAAAGCGCGGTGCAGATACTCCGAGCGCCCGCTGAACGGGCGCTCGGGGGCAGGTCTCGCACCCAGCCGACCTGCTGCGGCAAGCCGCGGGTCAGAGCTTGGCCGGATCGAAGCCGGTGGCCTTGTAGACGTCCTGGATGATGTCCTTGCCGATGCGCGAGGCCATCTTCTCGTGCACCGGCAGCAGCGCCTTCTTCAGCGCCGCGCGCTCTTCGGCGGTGGGCGTGTAGATGGTGGTCTTGCCACTCTGCTTGACCGCCTCCAGCGCCTTGTCGTTCTCGTCCTGCGCGATCTGGTTGGCGTAGACGGTGGCCTGGCGCATGGCGTCCTCGAGCTGGCCGCGCACGTCCGCGGGCAGGCCGTCCCAGAACTTCTTGTTGACGATCACGGCGTAGCCCAGGTAGCCGTGGTTGGTCAGGGACAGGTGCTTCTGCACCTCGTGCATCTTCTGCGTGTAGAAGTTGGACGGCGGGTTCTCGGTGCCGTCGACCACGCCGGTCTGCAGCGCCTGGTAGGTTTCACCGAAGGAGATGACCTGCGGAATGCCGCCCAGCGCGCGGATCTGCTCCTCGATCACCTTGGACGACTGGATGCGGTACTTCAGGCCCTTGTAGTCGGCCACGGCGTGCAGCGGCTTGTTGGCCGAGAACACCTTGAAGCCGTTGTCCCAGTAGGCCAGGCCCTTGATGCCGCGCGGCTCGAGCTTGGTGAACAGCTTGGCGCCCACCGGGCCGGTGGTGATCTTGTGCAGCTCGTCGCGGTTGTCGAAGATGTAGGGCAGGTCGAAGACCTCGAACTCCTTGGCGCCCAGCGGGCCGAACTTGGCCAGCGACGGCGCCAGCATCTGCACCGAGCCGAGCTGCAGCGCCTCCATCTCCTCCTTGTCCTTGTACAGCGCGCTGTTGGCGTAGACCTCGACCTTGACCTTGCCCTTGGTCAGCTCCTCGGCCTTCTTGGCGAAGAACTCGGAGGCCTTGCCCTTGGGGGTGTCGTGCGCGACGACGTGGCTGAACTTGATGACGACCTGCTGCGCGTGCGCGGCCATCGTGGCGCCCAGCGCCAGCACGGCGCAGGCCAGGATTTTTTTGACGGGAAAGGCCATGGAAATTTCCTCCAGTTCACGGTGTAGCGATGCCGCGCACTGTAGGGATTGCCGTCCGGCCCGGAAACTGTGGCGTTCCACAGCTAGGGTTTACCCTTATTCAATCGAGCGCCGCCCGCATGCGTGCCATCCATTCGGGGCCGATGCGCGTGCGCAGGCCGTCCCAGGCGGGCTGCACGGCCTGGCGCAGGCCCTGGCGCTGGGCTTCGTCCATGGCGTGCACCCGCGTCATGCCGCTGGCCTGCACGGCGGCCAGGGCGCTGCGGTTTTCCTGCTCGGCGATGGTGTTGCCCCAGGCCAGGGCCTCGGTCAGCGCGTCTTCGATCAGCCGCCGGTCCGGCGCCTGCAGGTGCTGCCACAGGCGCTGGTGCGTCACCACCGCGTAGCCCAGCCAGCCATGGGTGGTCAGGCTCAGGTCCTGCTGCGCCTCGTGCATGTGCTGGGTCCAGAAGTTGGAGGCCGGGTTCTCGGTGCCGTCGACCACGCCCAGGGCCAGGGCCCGGCGCGTCTCGCCGAAGTCCAGCACCACAGGCTCGGCGCCGAGGGCGCGCATTTGCTGCGCGATCACGCGCGAGGACTGGATCCGCATCCGCAGCCCGGCGAAGTATTCCGGGGCCAGCAGGGGGCGGTTGGCGCTCATGTGCTTGAACCCGTTGTCCAGGTAGCCCAGCCCCACCAGCCCCTGGCGGGCCAGGGTGGCCAGCAGCGCTCGCCCCACGCTGCCCTGGGTGATGCGGTGCACCTGCTCGCGCTGGCTGAACAGGAAGGGCAGGTCGAACAGCTCGAACTCGGGGCAGCCTATGGGTCCGAACTTGGACAGCGACGGGGCCAGCATGTCCACCGCCCCCAGCTGCAGCGCCTGCATTTCGCTGGCGTCGCCGTACAGGCGCGAGTCGGCGTAGATCTCCACGCGGATGCGCCCCCCGCCGGCCGCGTGCACGTTGCGCGCGAAGCGCTGCAGCGCCAGCCCCTTGGGCGTCTGCTCGGCGACCACGTGCGACAGGCGGATGGTCAGGGGCGCGGCGGCCCCGGCGCCCCGGCCCGCCCAGGCCGGGCCGGCGCCCAGGGCCCAGGCCTGCAGGCAGCGGCGGCGCGTGACGGCGGGGTGGTGCATGGCCTCGGTATTATCGAGGGACGCTTGACCGCCGCGCCCCGGGGCGCCGATGCTTCGTGACGTTGAACCCCCTGTCCACCGATGACTTCGCGCTGCTGCACGCCGGCAACCGCTCGCTCGCCGAGCGCAGCCGGCGCACGGCGCTGTGGCTGGCGGGCATGGCGCTGCTGTTCATCGCCACGGTGCTGGCGCTGGTGTGGTACCTGCACCGCTTCGAGGTGGAGGAGGCCGGGCGCCGGCGCAGCGCCGATGCGCAGTGGCTGGAGCAGAGCGTGCAGTTCCACTTCCGCCGGCTGGAGGACGACCTGGCGCAGCGGGCGCGCCAGATCGCGCTGGGCGACATGCAGGGGCTGCCGCGCCCGGGGGAGGGCGCGCAGGGCGACGCCCCGGCGGGCCTGCTGTGGCGCGCGGCGGGCGTGGTGACGGCCCAGGTGTGGCATTCAGGCTCCGAAGGCATCCAGGGCGACGAGGCGCTCTGGCAGCACGACCGCGATGTCTATCCGGGCAATGCGCGCGCGCTGTCGACCCTGCAGGACGTGGCGGCGAATCTGCGGCGCGCCAGCTATGCGGGGCCGATGCAGGACGCCCGGGGGGCCGCGGGCGACCGGGTCTGGCTGGCCATTCCGACCTTCGATGGCGGGCGCCTGGTGGGGCTGTACCTGGTGGCGCTGTCCATGCGCTCGGCGGTGGCGGCCCTGCTGCCCGCGTGGTTCACCGACAGCCAGGAGGTGCGCCTGGTGGCCGACGTGCGCCAGCAGTGGGAGAGCCCGGACCAGCCGGGGGCGTACCGCACGGTGATGAATCTGCCGGGGACCGAGCTGATGCTGGAGGCCGCGCCCCGGGGCTCGCAGACCTCGCCGATCCCGCGCCTGTTCTTTGCCGTGGCCATGGTGTTTCTGCTCGGCATGGTGGCCAGCCTGGCGGCGCTGCGGCGCGACTTTGCCAAGCGCCAGCAGGTGCAGCAGCGCCTGCAGGCCGAAATTGCGCTGCGCTCGGCCATGGAGCGCTCCGTGAGCCTGGGCATGAGGGCCTGGGACATGCAGGGCACCGTCCTCTACGTCAACCAGGCGTTCTGCGCCATGGTGGGCTACTCGGCCGGCGAGCTGCTGGGCGCCAGGGCCCCCTTGCCGTACTGGCCGGACGACCAGAACGACGAGCTGGCGACGCTGCACCGCGGCGTGCTGGCCCGGGGCACGCAGGAGCAGGGCATCGAGACGCAGTTCCAGCACCGCGACGGCCACCGCGTGGACGTGCTGATCCAGGAGGCGCCCCTGATGGCGGCGGATGGCGCGCAGATCGGCTGGATGAGCTCGGTGCTGGACATCAGCGCCCGCAAGCGCGCCGAGCAGCTGGCGGCGCAGCAGCAGGAAAAGCTCGACGCCTCCGAGCGCCTGGTGGCGGTGGGCGAGGTCGCCTCCACCCTGGCGCACGAACTCAACCAGCCGCTGGGGGCGCTGGCCAGCTTCGCCAACGGGCTGCTGAACCGGCTGCGCGTCGGCAACATCTCGCTGCCGGAGATGCAGCCGGTGGTGCAGCGCATCGCCGACCTGGCCGAGCGCGCCGGCGGCGTGACGCAGCGCGTCAACGCCTTCGCACGCAAGCGCGAGCTGCACCTGGTGCAGGTGGACCTGGTGGCGCTGGTGCGCCGCGCCGCGGCGGCCGCGCAGGAGGGGCGCGGCACGCCCGTGGCGCTCGACCTGCCCGCGCCGCCGGTCATGGTGCAGGGCGACGCCCTGCTGCTCGAACACCTGGTGCACAACCTGTGCGCCAACGCGCTCGACTGGGCCAGTCGCGGCGCCGCGGCGCACGGGCCGGCGCGGGTGCGGCTGCGGGTGCTGTGCCCGCCGCACGCGCGCGAGGTGCGCGTGGAAGTGGCCGACAGCGGCCCGGGCGTGGCGCCGTCGGCCATGGCGCGCCTGTTCGACGCCTTCTTCAGCACCAAGGACGGCGGCATGGGCATGGGCCTGGCCATCTGCCGCTCGATCGCCGAGGCGCACCATGGCCGCATCGAGGTGGCGCAGGACCCGGAGCTGGGCGGCGCGCTGTTCGTCGCGCTGCTGCCCCTGTCCGATGCGCCGCAGGGCGGCGGCGCATGACCGAGCTCCAGGCCCCGGTGGACATCCACGTGGTGGACGACGACGTCGACGTGCGCGATGGCCTGGCCTGGCTGTTCGACTCGCGCGGCTGGCCGGTGCGGACCTGGAGCAGCGGCGCCGACCTGCTGGAGGCGGCGGCCCGCCTGCGCGACGCCTGGCGACTGGCCGTGGTGCTGCTGGACGTGCGCATGGAGCCGCTGTCGGGCCTGGTCACGTTCGAACGCCTGAAGGCGCTGGGCTGCCCCTGGCCGGTGCTGTTCCTCACCGGGCACGGCGACGTCGGCACGGCGGTGCAGGCGGTCAAGGACGGGGCCTGGGACTTCCTGGAGAAGCCGTTCCAGGACAACGAACTGGTCGACCGCGTGGAGCGCGCCATCGCGGCGCTGCGCGCGCGCAGCACGGCGCAGCAGGAACTGGAGCGCCTGCGCCAGGCGCTGGCCAGCTTGAGTCCGCGCGAGCACGAGGTGCTCGACGAACTCCTGCAGGGGCACTACAACAAGACGATCGCCGAGCACCTGGGCATCGCCCAGCGCACGGTGGAGTTCCACCGCGCCAATCTGCTGGCCAAGCTGGGCGTGGAGTCGACGATCGAGCTGGCGCACCAGATGGGGCGCCTGGCGCAGTTCGGCAAGCAGGCGCAAAAAGAATAGCTGCTTGCGCAGGCTGTACCTGCGCAAACCGCTGTTTTCATTATGAAATCAGACGGCCTCGAGCGCCTGGCGCAGGTCGGCCAGCAGGTCGTCGATGTGCTCGATGCCGATCGACAGGCGGATCATTCCCTCGGTCACGCCCGCGCTGGCCAGCTCCTTGGGGTCGAGCTGGCGGTGCGTGGTCGAAGCCGGGTGCGTCGCCAGCGACCGCGTATCGCCGATGTTGCCCAGGCGGTAGAAGAGCTTGAGCGCGTCCAGGAAGCGCGCGCCCGCGGCGCGCGGATCGCCCTGCGTCTTCAGGCTGAACGAGAGGATGCCCGAGGCCTTGCCGTTCAATTGCCGCTGCGCGATGGCGTGGTCCGGATGGCTGGGCAGGCCGGCGTAGCGCACCCATTCCACCTTGGGGTGTTTTTCCAGCGTCTCGGCGATGGCCTGCGCGTTCGAGCAGGTGCGCTCCATGCGCAGGCCCAGCGTCTCTATGCCCTGCAGGATCAGGAAGGCGCTGTGCGGCGCCAGCGCCGCGCCGGTGTTGCGCAGCGGCACCACGCGCGCGCGGCCGATGTAGGCCGCGGGGCCCAGCGCCTCGGTGTAGACCACGCCGTGGTAGCTCACGTCGGGCTCGTTCAGGCGCTTGAAGCGCTCCTTGTGCTGGGCCCAGGGGAACTTGCCGCTGTCGACGATGGCGCCGCCGATGCTGTTGCCATGGCCGTTGAGGTACTTGGTGAGCGCGTGCACGACGATGTCGGCGCCGTGCTCGATCGGGCGCAGCAGGTAGGGGCTGGGCACGGTGTTGTCCACGATCAGCGGGATGCCGTGGGCGTGCGCCACGTCCGCCAGCGCGCGGATGTCGGTCACGTTGCCCAGCGGGTTGCCGATCGACTCGACGAAGATGGCCTTGGTGCGCGCGTCGATCAGCGGGGCGAAGCTGCCCGGCTCGCGCGGGTTGGCGAAGCGCACCGTCAGGCCCTGCTGCGGGAAGGTGTGGGCGAACAGGTTGTAGCTGCCGCCGTAGATCGTGCTCGCGGCGACGATGTTGTCCCCGGCCTCGGCGATGGTCTGGATCGCCGCCGTGATGGCCGCCATGCCCGATGCGAAGGCCAGCGCCCCGACGCCGCCCTCCAGTGCCGCCAGGCGCTTTTCCAGCACGTCGGTCGTCGGGTTCATGATGCGGGTGTAGATGTTGCCCGGCACCTTGAGGTCGAACAGGTCGGCGCCGTGCTGCGCGCTGTCGAAGACGTAGGACGTGGTCTGGTAGATCGGCACCGCCGCGGACCTGGTGGTCGGATCGGGGCTGTAGCCGGCGTGGATGGCCAGGGTATCGATGTGCATGGGCGGTCCTTGCGAAAAAGGGGAAACGGACATTCTCCGATGGATTGTGCCGTGGCGGAACAAATCATTGGCTATGTGCATATGGCGGCTTGCTCTAACATTCGCGGCCATGTACCTGCCCGCCCAGTTCGCGTCCGACGACCGCGGCCACGCCGCGGCGCTGATGCGCGCGCACCCCTTCGCCACCCTGATCGGCACCGATGACGACGGCTTCCCGTACGTCACCCACCTGCCGCTGCACCTGCGCGAGGGCGCCGGCGGCGCGCTGACGCTGCTCGGGCACTGCGCGCGCGCCAATGCGCACTGGCGCCACCTGCAGGCGCGGCCCGAGGCGCTGGCGGTGTTCCATGGGCCGCACGCCTACCTGTCGCCTTCGGTGTACGCGGATGCGCAGCGCGTGCCCAGCTGGAATTACCTGGCGGTGCATTGCCGGGTGCGGGCGGCGCTGGTGCAGGACGACGCCGGCAAGCAGGCGATCCTGGCGCTGCAGATCGCCGACCACGAAAGCGCCTACCTGGCGCAGTGGCAGGCGCAGGCGCCGGACTTCCAGCGCCGCATGCTGGCGGGCATCGTCGGGTTCGAGCTGCAGGTGCTCGACCTGCAGTGCAAGCTCAAGCTCAACCAGCATCGCCCGGAGTCGCACGCCGCGATGCATGCGCAGTACAGCGCCGGCACGCCGGACGAGCGCGCCCTGGCCGAATGGATGCAGCGCCTGGGCATGGCGGCGCGGGAGTAGGCCATGCGCTTCGGAGCCGGACTCGTCGGCCTGCTGGTGGTGCTGGCCATCGTCGTGCTGGCGGCCAGGAAACAGCTGGGCAGCACGCGCGTGGCGCTGCCGCCCGCGGTGCAGCAGGCGCCCGCGGGATCGGGCCAGCCGGCGAGCGTGCGCGAGCAAAGCCGGCAGACCCAGCAGCAGATCCAGCAGCAGGTGCAGTCGCTGATGCAGCAGCCGCGCCCCGTGCCCGGCGATGAGCAATGAAAAACGGCTTTCGGGCTTGCTGAAAAAGCGCTGGATGCTTTTGGAGTGATAGCAAAAATCCCTGCCATCGACGACGATGCGCGCTGGATGCGCCTGGCGCTCGCCGCCGCCCGTGCCGCCGCGCTGGCCGGCGAAGTCCCGGTGGGCGCGGTGCTGGTGCGCGGGGATGCCCTGATCGCCACGGGCCGCAATGCGCCGCTGGCGGACCACGACCCGACCGCGCACGCGGAAATCGCGGCCCTGCGCGAGGCGGCGCGCGTGCTGGGCAACTACCGGCTGGACGACTGCACGCTCTACGTGACGCTGGAGCCTTGCGCGATGTGCGCCGGCGCGATGCTGCATGCGCGCCTGGCGCGTGTGGTGTACGGCGCGGCCGACCCCAAGACCGGCGCGGCGGGCTCCGTGGTCGACCTGTTCGCCGAGCCGCGCCTGAACCACCGCACGCGGGTGCAAGGCGGCGTGCTGGCCGATGAATGCGGCGCGCTGCTGCAGGGTTTTTTCGATGCGCGCCGCTGCACCCGGCGCGCGCAGGCCCAGCCGCTGCGCGAGGATGCGCTGCGCACGCCCGAGGCGCGGTTTTCCAGCCCCGCGGGCCGCTATCTGACGTTCGACGGGCTGCGGCTGCACTACCTGGACGAGGGCGACGGGCCGCTCACCTGGCTCTGCCTGCACGCCAGCCCCGCATCGAGCCAGGCCTGGCGGCACATGCTGCCCGTGTTCACGGCCGCGGGCCACCGCGTGGTGGCCCCCGACTTGATCGGCTTCGGCCGCAGCGACAAGCCCAAGAAAGAGGCCGCGCACCGCCTGGACTGGCACCGGGAGGTGCTGACGCGGCTGGTGCGGCAGCTCGACCTGCGCAACGTGGTGCTCGTGGCCCAGCCGGGCGCCGTGCTGCCCCTGCTCGGCGCGCCCCTGCTGCGCGTGCTGCAGGCGCCGGAGGAGGACGCCGCGCCCTTTCCGGACGCGGGCCACCGCGCCGGGCCGCGCGCCTTTGCCCGCTTCGCCATCGACGACGCGGGGCCCGCCTTCACCGTGCCCGACGCCAGCGCCGGGTCGGCGCGGCGCGCTGTGGAATACTTCGCCCGCCATGCACGACCATGAAGACTGCGGCCACGACCACGGCCCCAAGCACATCTACATCTATTCCCCCGCCAGCGCCGTGCGCGACAAGGCCGCCTTCAGGCGCGGCATCGCGCGCCTGAGGGCCCTGGGCCACGCGGTGGAGGTGGACGCCGACGCGCTGGCCCGGCACACGCGCTTCGCCGGCGACGACGCCACGCGCCTGGCCGCCATCCATCGCGCCGCCGCCAGCGGGGCCGACGTGGCGCTGATCTCGCGCGCCGCCTACGGCTTCACGCGCATCCTGCCGGGCATCCAGTACAAGAAGGTGGCCAAGGCCGTCGAGCGCGGCACGCGCTTCGTCGGCATGAGCGACTTCACCGCCTTCCAGAACGCGGTGCTGGCCCGCACCGGCGCCACCACCTGGGCCGGCCCTTCGCTGGAGATCGACTGGGGCGTGGAGGGCGAGCCCGACGACATCATGGCCGCCTGCTTCGACGACCTGCTCAGCGGCCACGGCGAGGGTACGGGCTGGCGCATGCACAAGGAAAAACCCCGCGCCGACGGCGCGCCCGCGGTGCCCGACGTCGATATTTCGTCCGCCCGGCTCTGGGGCGGCAACCTCGCCGTGCTCGTCTCGCTGGCCGGCACGCCGTACTTCCCCGAGGTCAAGGGCGGCATCCTGTTCCTGGAGGACATCGGCGAGCACCCCTACCGCATTGAGCGCATGCTGACCCAGTTGCTGCACGCGGGCGTGCTGGCGCGGCAGAAGGCCGTGGTGCTGGGCCAGTTCACCCATTACCAGCTGGCCCCGCACGACAGGGGCTTCAGGCTGCAGAGCGTGGTCGACTGGCTGCGCGCGCGGATCAAGGCGCCCGTGCTCACCAACCTGCCGTTCGGCCACGTGCCCACCAAGGTGCTGCTGCCGGTCGGCGCGCCCGTGGCCTTGTCGGTGCAGGGGCGCGATGCGCTCATGGTCTGGGGGCACGCCGCTTGAATGCCGGGGCGCGGCGCGCGCCGGCCAATGGCTTTTCTTCATAATGCGCCCATGTTGCTCGCCTCGAACGCGTACCCGGGCATGTGCCGCAGGCCTTCGCGCGATCGCAGGGCGCCCGGATCAAGGGCTGGGATGACGCCGTGGTGAACTCGGTCAGGACCGTCGTTTTTTCCGACATCGTCGGCAGCACGGCGCTGTACGAGGTGCTGGGCAATGCCGCGGCCAGCGGCGCGGTCACGGCGCTCACCCGCGAGATGGGCCTGGCCATCAAGCACCACGGCGGGCGCGTGGTCAAGAAGCTCGGCGATGGCGTGCTCGGGGTGTTCGAAAACGCCGGGGACGCGGTGGCCGCCATGGTCGCGTTGATGCGCGTGCAGCGGCTGGCCAAGCGCGACCTGCCCGAAACGCACCGCCTGGCCATGCGCATCGGCGTGGCGAGCGGCGAACTGGTCGAAATGGACGGGGACTGCTACGGCGACGCGGTGAACGTGGCGGCCCGGCTGTGCGAGCGCGCGGGGGCCGACGAGATCTGGGCCACCGAGGAGGCCGTGCGGGCGACCCACGCGCAGCGGGGCGTCGGGCTGGTGCGGCTCGGGCACATCGACATCCGCGGCAAGTCCGAGGCCGTGGTCGCCTACCAGATCGTGTGGCGCGAGGAGCAGGACCAGGAGTCGCTGACCGTGCAGGCCAGCCTGCCCAGCCGCCTCGGGGTGCTGGACACCGGTTTCGGCAGCATCGGCCTTGCCTGGAACGGAACGTCGCTGGATTTCGCTTCGATGGACGGGCCGGTGCACGTGGGGCGGGCGTCCGATTGCCATGTGTGCGTGCACGACCCCCGGGTGTCGCGCCTGCATGCGCGGCTGGATTGGCACCAGGGCCTGGTGGTGCTCACCGACCTGAGCAGCTTCGGCACCTGGGTTCGTTTTGCCGACAGCGACGCGCCGGTGGCGCTGCGGCGCGACAGCTGCCTGCTGCACGGCAACGGGGAAATCGCGCTCGGCGTGTCCTTCGCGGACCCGAGCGCGCCCAAGGTCGATTTCGCCATCTCCAGCGCGGGCCTGCGCACCGGGTGAACCCGGCGGCCGCGCGGCGCGCATTCAGGCCGCGGGCTGCGCGATCAGCGTGGTCTCGATCTTGCCGGCCAGCTGCGCCACGGCCAGGGCGGCCGGGCAGCCCGGCATGTGCTGCATCAGCAGCTGGCGGCGCATCACCGCGTCGCGCACCGACGGGTCGGCGGGGATGTCCCCCATGTGGATCAGGCGCAGCGGCTGGCCTGAGCCGGTGGCGACGAAGCGGTTGAGCACCTGCTGCAGCTGGCCGGTGATGGCGCGGCCGTCGCCCGGGCGCGCCGCCTGGTTGACGACCAGCCGGATGTGCTGGCGGTTCTGCTGCGCGGCCAGTACCTTGATCGCGGCGTAGGCGTCGGTCAGCGACGTCGGCTCGGGCGTGGCCACCACCAGCACCTCGGAGGCCAGCGAGACCGAGAACAGCACCACGTCGGAGATACCCGCGCCGGTGTCGAGCAGCACCACGTCGTAGCGCGGCGCCAGTATCTGGATCGTGTGCAGCAGCTCGTCGCGCACTTCGTGCGTCAGGCGCGAGTACTCGACCAAGCCGGACCCGGCGAGCACGACCGAGAACCCGCCGGGCGCGTCGATCACGGCCTCTTCCAGGTTGGCCTTGCCGGTGATGACGTCGTGCAGCGTGACCTTGGGGTAGAGGTTGAGCACCACGTCCAGGTTGGCCAGGCCCAGGTCGGCGTCGAGCACGAGCACGCGGTGCCCGCGGCGCGTGAGGGCGGCCGCGAGGTTGGCCGAGACGAAGGTCTTGCCGACGCCGCCCTTGCCGCTGGTGACCGCGATGATGCGCGAGGCAGCGACGGCGGGCTGCGCGGCAGGCTTGGGAGTGCCGGTGACGGGTGCGGAGTGAAGGGGCGGCGCTTCGGGCATGGTTGTAGTTTCAGTGGGCGCTGCCGCTGGCGGATTTCAGGGGCGATTCACCCCGTTCCGGCGAAGTGTATAGCGGTGCGAGAAGCAGGTTCTTTTCGTCGGCGCTGACGGTGCTGTCGGGCGGTTCCTCGATGCACAGGCAGTTGCGTCCGGCTTGCTTGGCCTTGTAGAGCTGGGCGTCCGCGCGGTCGGTCCAGAGCGCGGCCGTGCTGCGGATCCACTGGATGGCGTAGGCGCCCCCGATGCTGGCCGTGACGCTCAGGGTTTGCGACGGGGCGATCTGGATCCTGGCGCCTTGCACCGCCTGGCGCACGCGCTCGGCCACCTTGTTGCCGAAGCTGAATTGGCAGGCCGGCAGGATGATGGCGAACTCCTCGCCGCCATAGCGCGCCACCGTGTCCATGGGGCGCATGCAGCTGCGCACGGCGCGCGCGACCGCCTGCAGCACCTGGTCCCCCACGAGGTGGCCGTGGGTGTCGTTGACGTGTTTGAAATGGTCGATGTCGAGCACCAGCAGCAGCGCCGCCTCCCCGGTGCGCGCGACGCGGTCGATCTCGCTGTCCATCACCGCGTCGAGGTAGCGCCGGTTGTGCAGGCCGGTGAGCGGATCCTTGAGCGAGAGCTCGCACAGGCCGTCGATCAGCGCCTGCAGGTACGCGGCGGGGTTGTCTTGCGGCGGCGGCAGGGGAGCGTGCCCGGACTCGGCCACGAGCGCGTGCGCGGTATTCAGTCGCAGTTCACCGAGATCCATGGATGTGCAATTGGACAGCGATCGCGCCAGGGGGGATGCAGTGCCCGGCAAGTGTATCAGCGCGCCCGCGGCGCGCCTTACGGCGCCGGCGCCGCGGGGGGCGCCGCGGACAGGGCCGCGATCGCCTGCGCGTCGGTGCGGTGGATCACGAGGTGGGCGCCGGCCTTGAGCGCGCCCGCGGTCTCCAGCGTCTGCTGCACCGGCAGCTTCAACCCGCTCACGTGCAGCACGCCGCCGCGGCCCTGCATCAGGAGGTGCAGGCGGATGAAGGCTTCCACGCCGGTCACGTCGATGCGGTTGATCGGCTGCGCGAACAGGCACAGGTGGTGCACGCCGGGGCGCCGCACCAGTTCGTCGGTCACGCGCCGCTCCAGCGCGGTGGCGGACGCGAAGTCGAGCTCCGCGTCCATGCGCAGCGCCAGCACCCCGGGAGGCAGCGCCGGCAGGTTCCAGCGGAAGCGGTCGCGCAGCGTGCCGTCGGGGTGCAGCCCGACCTCGACGATGCGCGGGTGCAGCCGCTGGTAGAGGAAGTGGCTCAGGTTCACCAGCAGGCCGATCAGCACGCCCCAGTACATGCGCGGCGCGCTCAGCAGCGTGATGGCGAAGGTGAGCAGGCCGGTGACGGTCTCCACGCGCGACAGGCGCCAGAGGCGCACCATGGACGCGGGCTTGATCAGGCCCTTGATGGCGATGATGACCACCGCCGCCAGCACCGACTGCGGCACGTGGTGCAGCAGCGGCACCAGCCACAGCAGCGCGGCGAGCACGAGGGCGAAGGCGAACAGCGTGGCCCAGCCGCTCTTGGCCCCGGCGTACAGGTTGAGCGCCGAGCGGGAAAACGAGGCGCTGGTGGGGAAGGCGCCGCACAGCCCCGAGCTCACCTTGGCGAGGCCGTGCGCGATCAGGTCCTGGTTTTCGTTCCAGTGCGTGCCGTCCTGGCCGTGGTCCACCTTGGCGCTGGACGCCGTCTCCAGGAAACTCACGAGCGTGATCACGGCCACCGGCATCACCAGCGCGCCGAATTCGTCCCAGCTCAGCCAGCCCGGCAGGAACAGGCCCGGCAGGCCCTGGGGCAGGGTGCCGATGACCGCGCCGCCGCGCTCGGCGAAGCCGAGCAGCCAGCTGGTGGTGGCGGTGAGCGCGATCACCACGATGGCGGCGGGAAAGCTGCGCCGCCACAGCTGCGCCAGCCACAGCAGCGCGACGCTGGCCAGGCCGAAGGCCATCGCGCCGAGGTCCATCGAGCGCCACGACGGGTCGGCGAGGAAGCTGCGCCAGGGCACGGTGAACCCCAGCAGCGAGGGCAGTTGCGACGTCAGGATCAGCAGCGCCGCCGCCTGCGTGAAGCCGTTGAGCACCGGCGAGGTGACGAGGTTGAGCAGCCAGCCGAAGCGCACCACGCCCAGCGACATCTGCAGCAGGCCCGAGAGGATCGCGAGCCACACCGCCAGCGCCACCCAGTGGCTGCTGCCCGGCTCGGCCAGGCCGACGAGCGAGGCCCCGGTGAGCAGGCTGGTGAGCGCCGTCGGGCCCACGCCCAGGCGCACCGAGGAGCCCCACA
The DNA here is from genome assembly GCA_963205335.1 of Pseudomonadota bacterium. Lineage (GTDB taxonomy): Bacteria > Pseudomonadota > Gammaproteobacteria > Burkholderiales > Burkholderiaceae_C > Comamonas_C. The sequence continues at coordinate 12,846 of CAUJIM010000097.1, read as the reverse complement.
GCACCGCCACCAGCATCGGGACGAGCGAGGCGTACATGCCGGTGATCAGCGGCATGCCCGCCAGCGCCGCGTAGGCCACACCCTGGGGCACCAGCATCAGCCCCACCGTCATCCCGGCCCAGAACTCGCCGCGCAGCAGCTCGCGGCTGGGCCGCGGCCAGGCGAGGAACGGGAACCACTGTTGGAGCGTGCGGCTGTGGCGCATCGCGCGATTGTCGCAGCGCTACCATTGCCGCATGCCACACGACGCCGCCGACCGGATCGACACCCGCCTCATACACCACGGCTACCGGCCCCCCGAGGGGTTCGAGGCGCCGCAGCCGCCGGTGCACAAGGCCTCCACCGTGCTGTTCCCGAACGTGGCCGCCATGCGCGCGCGCCGCTGGCAGGACAAGAGCGGCTACACCTACGGCCTGCACGGCACGCCGACCACCTTCGTGCTCGAGGAGCGCCTGGCCACGCTCGAGGGCGGGCGCCACTGCCTGCTCGTGCCCAGCGGCCTGGCGGCGATCACCACGACCGCGCTGGCGCTGCTCGGGCAGGGCGACGAGATGCTGCTGCCCGACAACGTCTACGGCCCCAGCAAGGCGTTCGCGCAGGGGCTGCTGGCGCGCTACGGCGTGCGCTTCGGCTACTACGACCCGCTCGACGTGCGCGACCTGGCCGGCAAGCTGACCGACGCCACCCGCCTCGTCTGGCTGGAGGCGCCCGGCTCGGTGACCATGGAGTTCCCCGACCTGCCCGGCCTGGTGCGCGCCTGCCGCGCGCGCGGCGTGGCCACGGCGCTGGACAACACCTGGGGCGCCGGCCTGGCGTTCGCCCCGTTCGACCTGCTGGGCGACGGCAGCCTGGGCGTGGATGTCTCGGTGCACGCGCTCACCAAGTACCCGAGCGGCGGTGGCGACGTGCTCATGGGCAGCATCGTCACGCGCGACCCCGCGCTGCACGAGCGCCTGCAGCGCGGCCACATGCACCTGGGCCTGGGCGTGGGCGCCAACGATGCCGAGGCGGTGCTGCGCGCGCTGCCCAGCCTGGCGCTGCGCTATCGCGCGCAGGACGTGGCGGCGCGCGCCCTGGCGCGCTGGCTGGCGCAGCAGCCCGCCGTCGCGCAGGTGCTGCACCCGGCGCTGCCCGGCGCGCCCGGCCACGCCCACTGGCGCGACCTGTGCGGCGCCGCGCACGGCGGCGATGGCGCGGCCGCCGGGCTTTTCAGCGTGGTGATCGACGCGCGCCACGCGGGCGCGCGGGTGGATGCGTTCTGCGATGCCCTGCGCCTGTTCCGCCTCGGCTACAGCTGGGGCGGCCCGACCAGCCTGGTGATGCCGTACGACCTGCCCGCGATGGGCCCGCGGGCCACGCCGCACCTGGCGGCCGGAACGGTGGTGCGCTTCGCGGCGGGGCTGGAGGGGCTCGACGACCTGCGCGCCGACCTGGCGCAGGCGATGCACAGCGTTTTTGGCAGTTAGCTCTTGTGGGGCAAGCGCTGAAAGCTATCGCTTTTGAATCATTTTGCCGCCACGCCCGGGCGCAGCAGCGCCTTGAGGGGGCGCCACACGTTGTCCAGCATGATGGGCTGCGCGCGCGCGTTCGGGTGGATGCGGTCGCCCTGGAACAGCCGCAGCGGGTCGGGCCCGTCGGCCACGCCGGCCAGCAGAAAGGGCACCAGCGCCGCCTTTTGCGCCCTGGCCACGTCCTCGAAGGTGGCGGCGAAGCGCCGCGCGTAGTCGGTGCCGTAGTTGGGCGGCACCTGCATGCCCACCAGCAGCACGCGCGCGCCCGCCTGCTGGGCCTGCCGCACCATCGCCGTGAGGTTGTCCTCGGTGTTCTTCAGCGGCAGGCCGCGCAGCGCGTCGTTGCCGCCGAGCTCGATGACCACGTGCGTCGGCCGGTGCGCCGCCAGCAGCTGCGGCAGGCGCGCGCGCCCGCCCGGCGTGGTGTCGCCGCTCACGCTGGCGTTGACCACCGTGGCGCCGATCTTTTCCTCGGCCAGGCGCTCTTCGAGCAGCGCCACCCAGCCGCTGCCGCGCGGCAGGCCGTATTCGGCGCTCATCGAGTCGCCCAGCACCAGGATGACCGGAGCGCGGTCGGCCGCGCGGCTGGCCGCGGCGCACAGCGCGGCCGCGGCGAGCACGATAAAGTCGCGCCGGTCCATACCCCGAGCCCTTGTCTGAAAGTCGTTCATGCCTGATGTCCCATCGTCCGCCCTGCCGCCGCTCGTTGCCGTGGAGCACGTGACCAAGACCGTCCGCGACGCCACGGGAGAGTTTGACATTCTGCGGGATGTCGACTTCTCGCTCGCGGCGGGCGAGACGGTGGCCATCGTCGGCGCCTCGGGCTCGGGCAAGAGCACGCTGCTGTCGATCATCGCCGGGCTGGACGTGCCCACGCGCGGCACGGTGCGCCTGGCCGGGCAGGACCTGTTCGCGCTGGGCGAGGACGAGCGCGCCGCGCTGCGGGCGCAGAAAGTGGGCTTCGTGTTCCAGAGTTTCCAGCTCATGGCGCACCTGAGCGCGCTGGAGAACGTGATGCTGCCGCTGGAGCTGGCGGGCCGGCGCGACGCCCGCGCGCGCGCCACCGAGATGCTGCAGCGCGTGGGCCTGTCGCAGCGCCTGAAGGCGTATCCGCGCGTGCTCTCGGGCGGCGAGCAGCAGCGCGTGGCGCTGGCGCGCGCCTTCGTGGTGCAGCCGGCGCTGCTGCTAGCCGACGAGCCGACCGGGAGCCTGGACTTCGCCACCGGCGAGGGCGTGATGGCGCTGATGCTGGCGCTCAACCGGGAGCAGGGCACGACGCTGGTGCTGGTGACGCACGACCGAGCCATCGCCGCGCGCTGCGACCGGCGCATCGTGCTCGAGGCCGGGCGCGTCGTGGATCAGAGCTGAAACCCGATGGTCGCGACGATGCCCTCGCCGATGTCGCGCCACCAGCCGGGAGGCCGGGCGCTCGCGCTCTCGCCCGTGCGCGCGGTCTCGCCGATCCAGCGGTCCAGCCAGTCGATCTCCAGCGGCCCGTAGAACGCGGCCATCGCCTCGTAGTTGATGAACAGGCTGCGGCTGTCCAGGTTGGCCGAGCCGCACAGCGCCAGCGCGTCGTCGACCACCACCGCCTTGGCGTGCAGCATCGCGGGCAGCAGCCGCACGTCGGCGCCGGCCTCGACCAGCGTGCGCACCGCCCGCCCGCGCGCCCAGTCGGCCAGGCGGTGGTTGGAGCGCCGCGGCAGTACCAGCGTGATCGCCAGCCCCCGCTTGGCCGCCAGCACCAGCGATTCGAGCAAGCCCTCGTCGGGCACGAAGTAGGGCGTGGCCAGCAGCAGGCGCCGCTCGGCGTGGAAGGCGGCGGAGACGAGCAGCGCGTGCAGCGTGTCCTCGTGGAAGTCCGGGCCGCTCGGTACCCACTGCGCCAGGCGCAGCAGCCCGGCCGGTGCCTCGGCCAGCGCCGCCGGGGCCGGGGCGCCGGCCTCCTCCTGGCGCGCCAGGCGTTCGGCGTAGGTCAGGCGCAAGGCCTTGCGCGCGCCGCGGGCGATGCGCCAGTCGCCCTCGAACTGAGCCTGTGCCTGCGCCGCGAGCGGCCCTTCGGCGACGAAGCTCAGGTCCAGCCAGGCGCGCTCGCCCGACTTGCCGGTGAAGTACTCGTCGGCGATGTTGCGTCCGCCCGCCCACAGGCGCGCGCCGTCGGCCACCACCAGCTTGCGGTGGTTGCGCAGATTGGCGCGCCCGCGCCCCGGCAGCCCCAGCGTGGGCACGAACAGGCGCATGCGCACCCCCGCGGCCCGGAGCATCGCGTCGTGGCGGTGCGCGCTCTTGAGGCTGCCGATGCTGTCCACCAGCAGGCGCACGCGCACCCCGGCGCGCGAGCGCTCGGCCAGCAGCGCGGCCACCGCCGCGCCCACCGCGTCGTCGCCCAGCACGTAGGTGCAGATGTCGAGCGTGTCGCGGCCGGAGGCGATGAGCGCGTGCAGTTGCGCCAGCGCCGCCGCACCGTTGGCCGCGAAGCGCACCGCCTGCTGCGGCCGCGCGCCCGCCACGCCGACGGCCGCGAGCAGCCGCGTGGCCCACGGCGGCGCGGCGTGCGCCCAGGGGCCGGCGGGCGCGGGCTGGCGCCTGGTGGCGGGGCGGACCAGCTTGCGCGTGCCAAAGACCAGGAACAGCGGCAGCCCGAGGTAGGGAAAGGCCGCGATGCCCAGCACCCACGACATGGCCGCGTAGGGGTGGCGGCGCTGGCGCCGTATGCGCGTGACCACGACGTAGGTGAGCAGGCCCGCGGCCACGAAGGCGACGTGTTCCAGCGGGGTGAGGTGGGGCAGTGGCAGCATCGGTGCGGTCGCTCGGTTCGAATCGGCGCCACCCGGTGCGCGGTGCGCCGCGCCCGATCATGCCCCAGCGGGCCCCGGCGCCGATAATCGCCGCCATGGCTGATTCCAAAGTTCTCTTCGGCTTTCATGCCGTGGGCGTGCGGCTGAAGACCGCGCCCGCGACGGTGATCGAAATCCTGCACGACCCCGCGCGGCGCGACGCGCGCATGCGCCAGTTCCTCGAGCGCGCGAAGGAGTCGGGCGCGCGCCTGATCGAGGCCGACGGCCTGCGCATCGCGCGCCTGGCGGGCACGCACGGCCACCAGGGCGTGGCCGCGCGGGTGCACGAGCTCGCGCGCGGCCACTCGATCGACGACCTGCTCGACGCCCTGGACGGCCCCGCGCTGCTGCTGGTGCTCGACGGCGTGACCGATCCGCACAACCTGGGCGCCTGCCTGCGCGTGGCCGATGGCGCGGGCGCGCATGCGGTGGTCGCGCCCAAGGACCATGCGGCGGGCATCAACGCCACGGTGGCCAAGGTGGCCAGCGGCGCGGCCGAGACCGTGCCCTACTTCATGGTGACCAACCTCGCGCGCCAGCTCTCCGAGCTGCAGGAGCGGGGCATCCGCGTGATCGGCACCAGCGACGACGCGCCGCAGACGCTGTACGAGGCGGACCTCGCCGGCCCCACCGCGCTGGTGCTGGGCGCCGAAGGCGCGGGCATGCGCCAGCTCACGCGCAAGCGCTGCGATGCGCTCGTGCGCATCCCGATGCGCGGCGCGGTCGAGAGCCTGAACGTGTCGGTCGCCAGCGGCGTGTGCCTCTACGAGGCGCTGCGCCAGCGGCTTGCGGCGGGCGCCTGAAATTCCAATGAAAATCGGGGTTTTGCGCTTTATTGGCGGGCGCTAACAGCTCTCTTTTCAGGAGTTCTTCAGACCTTCCACCAGTCTTCGCGCGGCCCGGCGTGCTCTGCGTCGCGGGCTGTTTCCGTCGGTCTGGGAAGGGAATCAGGCGGGCGAGGTGTCCTCGGCCGGCTGCGCCGAAGCCAGGCGCCCGCAGACCGTGCGGCACAGCGCCACCACGTCGTGGTTGTTGATGCGGTAGTAGATCTGGTTGCCCCGGCGCTCCTTGTCGAGCACGCTGGCCTGGTAGAGCACGTTCAGGTGCTGGCTCAGGTTGGGCTGGGTGGTGGCGATCTCCGAGAGGATCTCGGTGACGTTCTTCTCGCCGTGACACAGCGCGCTGATGATCTTGATGCGGATCGGCGTGGACATCAGGCGGAAAACCTCCGCCGCGCGCTCGAAAACGGCGTCCGAAGGCTTGGGAAAATCTTTGGAAACGGCGGTCATGGCGTGGCGCGGCGGGCTGGTGGGACACCGGAATTCTCCGCCGGTGGCGGCAGTCCGAGTTTATACCCCATTGCTTATATGCCCTGGCCGTCCGCCCCGGCGCCGCCCATCGGCCAGGCGATCTGCTCGATCGGCAGCGGCTTGCCGAACCAGTAGCCCTGGTAGCCGTCGCAGTGGCGCATCCTGAGCCAGTCGAACTGGGCCTGGGTCTCGACGCCTTCGGCCACCACGTGCATTTCCAGCGTGGCCGCCAGCGCCATGATGGTCTGCGCGATCGCGGCGTCGTTGGGGTCGCCCAGGATGTTGTCGACGAAGGACTTGTCGATCTTGAGCACGTCCAGCGGCATGCGCTTGAGGTAGCTCAGCGACGAATAGCCGGTGCCGAAGTCGTCGAGCGAGAAGCGCACGCCCAGGGCGCGCAGCTCCTGCATCCTGGCGATCGTCTGGTCGATTTCCACGTGCAGCATGCTTTCCGTCACTTCCAGGCGCAGCCGGCGCGGGTTGGCGCCGGACTGCGCCAGGATGCGCTCGATGGTGGCGACGAAGTCGGGCTGGCGGAACTGCCGCGCGCTCACGTTGACCGCCATCGTCAGGTGCGCTGTCGCGGGGTGGGTGGACCAGCGCGCCAGCTGCGCGCACGCGGTCTCGATCGCCCAGGTGCCGATCGGCACGATCAGCCCCGACTGCTCGGCCTTGCCGATGAACATCACCGGGGGCACCAGGCCGCGCTCGGGGTGGTTCCAGCGCAGCAGCGCCTCGAAGCCGATGGGGCGCTGCTCGCGGTCGACCACGACCTGGTAGAACAGGCGCAGCTGCCCGCGTTCGAGCGCGAAGCGCAGGTCGGTCAGGAGGCTGGAGTGGCGCTCGATCTCGGCCTGCAGGGCCGGGTCGAAGAGGCAGACCTGGTTGCGCCCGCGCTCCTTGGCGCGGTAGAGCGAGACGTCGGCCTGCTTGAGGATGTCCTCCTGCGGCGTGGCGCTGCCCCGGAACAGCGTGACGCCGATGCTCGACGAGGCGTGCGTCGCGCGGCCGTTGAGGGTGTAGGTGTTTTCCAGCGACTGGCGCACCTTCTCCGCGATGTCCATCGCGTCGTGCGTGGCCTGGGCGTCGTCCGCCGCCAGCTGGCCGAGGAGGACGACGAACTCGTCGCCCCCCAGCCGCGCCACCGCGTCGCCCGTGCGCACGCTGTCGCGCAGCCGCTGCGCGACCTGGCGCAGCAGCTCGTCGCCCTGGTCATGCCCGAGCGTGTCGTTGATTTCCTTGAAATTGTCCAGGTCGAGCAGCATCACCGCGCCGTTGGTCCCGTCCTGGCGGGCCTGCTGGATCTGGGCGTTGATGTAGCGCCGGTTGGGCAGGTTGGTGAGCGCGTCGTACAGGGCCATCTGCTGGGCCATCTGCTCGGCGCGCTTGCGCTGGGTGATGTTGGCGTGGATCGAGATGTATTGCACCGGCACGCCCTGCTCGCCGATGAAGGGCACGATGGTGGTCTGCACCCAGTACAGCTCGCCGTCCCTGGCGCGGTTGCAGATCTCGCCGTTCCAGATCTGGCCGGAGGCGATGGTCTGCCACATCGTCCCGAAGAACTCCGGGGGGTGGTGGCCCGAATGGATCACGCGGTGCGTCTTGCCGATCAGCTCGCCGCGCGGGAGCTTGGCGATCTGGCAGAACTTGTCGTTGACCCTGGTGATCACGCCGCGCGCGTCGGTGGTGGCGACGATGGCGTGCGCGTCCAGCGCCGCGTTGAGCTCGGAAACCTCCCTCAGCGAGGCCTGCATCATCTGCCGCGCGCGTTCCTGCTCGGTGGTGTCCACGAGCGTGAGCAGCACGCCCTCGCAGGTGCCCTCGGGGCTGTGGCGGGGCGATGCCTGGACGTTGAAGCTGCGCGGCGTCTCGTCGTCGTCCCGCGTGAGCTCGAATTGCACGTGCCGCCCCTTGAGCACGCTGGTCAGCGCGGCCGTCGCCTCGGCGCGCTGGCGTTCGGGCAGCCGCCGCGGCCAGGGCGTGCCCTTCAACCGTTCGAGAGGCTCGCCGACGCGCCTGAGGTGCCGGGGGTTGGCGTAGCGGTAGTTGAAGCGGGTGTCCAGCTGGATCAGCTCGATCGGCATCTGCTCGAGGATGTCGGCGGTCTCGTGCCTCTGCCGCATGATGATGCGCTGCGATGCGTGCAGCTCGCGCAGGGGCCGCGACACGTTGGCCCGGTACAGCGCCAGGTACAGCAGGGCGCAGGCGCCGATGCGCAGCAGGTGCTCGACGACGTCGGCGCTGTCGAGCCGGCCCATGTGCCGGGCCAGCTGCAGCTCGCCCACGCCCAGGATGAGGCTGATCACCGCGAACTGGGCGTGGAGCAGCCGGGGCTTGCGGCGCCAGCGCACGAACAGCCTGGCGGCGCTGGCGAAGCAGGCCGCGACGATCAGGTATTGCAGCGCCACGCCGCTGTCCGTCAGCCCCTGCGCCGTGTCGTACAAGGGCTGGAAATGCTCCTCCGCGAGCTGCGGACCGGCATACAGGGCGAGGGCGGCGCACGCCAGCGCCAGCAAGGCCCAGAGCGCCCGGGGGCCCTTGAACCAGACATTGAACGCCAGCGCGAGCAGCGTCGCCGCCATGGCCATGCGCGCCAGCTGGCTGTACAACAGGGCCAGCGTGTTGCGGGAGTCCGGGGAGAGCGGCGAATGGGTGTAGGCGAAGACGTGCAGCGCATCGAACGCGCCGACCAGCGTGAAACCGAACACCAGGAGGCTGGCGGTGCCGGCGCGCTTGCGGCTGCCGTCGTACCAGGCGACCAGGACCACCATCGCGCACAGCGCCACCGACACCAGCTCGGCCGCCAGGTGCGCCCTTTGCAGGGCCTGCGCGTCCATGAGCGCGGCGGGCATGCCCGGCCACTGGCCGGCGGCAAATGCCATGGCGATCGCGCCCAGGGCGATGACGAGGTACTTCGTCTCGATCTGCGTATTGGCGTGCGGTTGCATCCGGGTGCCCATCACGCCGCTCGTGCCTGTGCTCGGGAAAGCGCAAACGCCGCGGGCAGCGAAGCTGCGCATGATAGTGGCGCGGGGGCTTTTGCGTGCGCGCTGTCGCGTGCCGCCCGGGTCGGCCCATGGTCTTTGCCCTGGCGTGCCGCCGTGGGCGGCCATGGGCAGGCTCTCAGGGGCGGCGTACGAATACCAGGTCGCGCACCCCGTAGCCCAGCCGCAGGCCGCGGTTTTCGAATTTGGTGAGCGGCCGGTACGCCGGGCGCCCGGCGTAGTCCTGCGCGGTGTTGGCCAGCAGCGGTTCGGCCGAGAGCACGGCCAGCATCTGCTCGGCGTAGGGCTGCCAGTCGGTGGCGCAGTGCAGGTAGCCGCCGCTCCTGAGGCGGCTGGCCAGCAGCGCCACGAGCGGCGGCTGGACCAGGCGGCGCTTGTGGTGGCGCTTCTTGTGCCAGGGGTCGGGGAAGAACAGGTGCACGCCGTCGAGGATGCCGGGCGCGAGCATGTGCTCCAGCACCTCGACCGCGTCGTGCCGCACGATGCGGATGTTGGTGAGGCCGGCCTCGCCGATGCGCTTGAGCAGCGCGCCGACGCCGGGCTCGTGCACCTCGCAGCACAGGAAGTCGTCCTGCGGGCGCGCCTGCGCGATCTGCGCCGTGGCCTCGCCCATGCCGAAGCCGATCTCCAGGATCAGGGGCGCGCTGCGGCCGAAGGCGGCGGCGGCATCGAGTGGTGCGGGCGCGTAGTCGAGCAGGTAGCGCGGCCCGAGGTCGGCCAGCGCCCGGGTCTGTCCGCTGGTGGTGCGTCCGGCGCGCAGCACGAAGCTGCGGATGCGCCGGGGGTGCTCGGCGTCGGCGGCCGCCGGGGCGGCGGGAGAGGGGGCGGGTGTGGTCACGGCGCGCGATTGTAGGTGTCGCGCCAGGCCGCCACCCAGCCGGCGAGCGCCTGCGGTATCGGCGCGGGGCGGGGCGGCGCGGGCAGGCCGAGCGCCTGTGCGGCGGCCCGCAGCGCGTGCAGCGGCCGCTCGGCGGGCAGCGCCGGGGCGCCGTGCTGCTTGGAGAGTTTTTCCCCGTCCGCGCCGCGCACCAGCGGCGCGTGCAGGTAGCGCGGCGTGGCCAGCGCCAGCGCCTGCTGCAGCACGATCTGGCGCGGGGTGTTGTCGGCCAGGTCCTCGCCGCGCACCACGTCGGTCACGCCCTGGCTGGCGTCGTCGACCACCACCGCCAGCTGGTAGGCCCAGGGGCCGTCGGCGCGGCGCAGGACGAAGTCGCCCACGGCGCGGGCGACATCCTGGGACTGCCAGCCGAGCCGCCGGTCGTGCCAGTGCACGCGGGTATCTTCTATGGAAAAGAGAGCTGCTTGCGCAGGCGTGGAAAGCGTTTGAGCCCTTTTTTCCATGTGTTCCTCGAGATGGAAGCGCCACGCGCGCGCGGTGCGGCCGTGCAGGCCGCCGCGGCAGGTGCCGGGGTAGGGGCGTTCGCCGTGGCGCCGGTGCGCGCTGCCCAGCGCCGCCAGCGCGGCGTCGATCTCGCGGCGCGTGCAGCCGCAGGGGTAGGCCAGGCCCCGGGCGAGCAGGTCGTCGAGCGCCCGCTGGTAGTGCGCGCCGCGCGTCGACTGGAACAGCGGGGGTGCGTCCGGATACAGGCCGCAGGCCGCCAGCTGCGCGAGGATGCGCTCGGGAGCGGCCGGGTCGCAGCGCGGGGTGTCGACGTCTTCGATGCGCACCAGCCAGCGCCCGCCCGCGGCCCGGGCGTCGAGCCAGCTGGCGAGCGCCGCCACCAGCGAGCCCGCGTGCAGCGGCCCGGTGGGCGAGGGGGCGAAGCGGCCGGTGTACATCGGTGGGGCGCGGGCGCCGGCCCGCGGCGCTGCTACGCAGGCACGGCGGCCTGGCCCCACTGCACCACGGCATACACCACGCCCGCGGCCAGCGCGAGCACGAGCAGGGCGAGCAGGCGCGCCGCGGCGCCGTCGCGCGCGGCGGGCACGTGCTCGGCCAGGACCTTGTCGCCCGTGAGCATCGGGCCGATCAGCTTGCGCCCGCGCATCTGGTAGCGCGCGATGGCCAGCAGGTGCAGCAGGACGAGCGCGATCACCAGCAGCTTGCCCACCGTGGTGTGGTAGCGCGAGGCCAGCGCCACGGCGGCGCCGGAGATGCGGGCCGCGAGCGGGCCGGAGTAGGCGATCTCGTCGTCGGCGCACAGGCCGGTGCCCACCTGCAGGCACAGCACCAGCAGCATCGCCAGCACCGAGAGCGCTCCCAGGGGGCTGTGCCCGGCCTGCTCCGCCGCGCTGGCCTGGCCGCGCAGGTAGCGCCGCAGGCGCCCGGGCGTGGGCATGAAGCTGGCGAAGCGCGACCAATGCCCGCCCACGACGCCCCATGCCAGGCGGAACAGCAGCAGCGTGAACACCGCGTAGCCCAGCCGCATGTGCACGAGCATCGCGTCGCCGCCGATGTTGGCCGAGACCAGCAGGCCGACGACGGCCGCGGCCAGCAGCCAGTGGAACAGGCGGGTGGGCAAATCCCAGATGCGGATGTGTTGCATGGTGTCACGCGATTGAGGCCAGGAAACCGCCGCCGGACCCGGTATGCTGCGGCGCTGCTTCGCCCGCAGTGTAGGGCAGCAGCGCCACCCCCACAGCCCATTGGAGCGATTGTTCATGAAAGCCACCTCCCGCCTGACCCTGGCCCTGCTTGCGGCGGCCCTTGCCGTACCCGCTATGGCCCAGTTCGCCAAGCCCGAAGACGCGATCAAATACCGCCAGAGCGCGCTCACCGTGCTGGGCACCCACTTCGCCCGCCTGGGCGCCATGGCCAACGGCAAGATGGCCTACGACGCGGCCACCGCGGCGGCGGACGCCGAAGTGGTGGCCGTGGCCTCGCGGCTGCCGTGGCACGCCTTCGGCCCCGGCACCGACAAGGGCCGCGAGACCGCCGCGCGCCCCGAGATCTGGCAGGAGGGTGCCAAGTTCAAGGAGCGCGGCGAGGCCATGATGGCCCAGGTGGCCGACAAGCTGGTGCCCGCCGCCAAAAGCGGCAGCCTGGACGAGCTGAAGACCGCCTTCGGCCCCACGGCCAAGCGCTGCAAGGCCTGCCACGACGACTTCCGCCGCAAGTAGGCCACGAACAGGCTCTCAGGCGCACGCCAGCGCCAGTTCCAGCCCGGAGACGAAGGCGTCCTCCAGCCGGTGGCCCAGGCACCAGTCGCCGCAGGCGCCCAGGCCGGCGGGGCCGTCCCAGGCGAACGCCCGGCCCAGCGGCGTGCGCGTCTGCGCGTGGTGCCAGAGCAGCACCTGCGCGTCGCTCGGCGCGGCGCGGATGCCGGTCACTTCCGCGAAGGCCTTGAGCAGCTTGTCGTGCACGCGCGCCGGGCTGTCGTGCAGGTGCTCCTCGGACCACTCGGGGCTGGCCTGCACCGTCCAGCGCTCGATCTGCGAGCGCCCCGGCTTGGAAGACTCGCGCGCCAGCCAGGCGATGCGGTGGTGCGTGCTGCGCGCGGCGTTCCATTGCGGCCCGAGCGTGGTCAGGCCCGGGCGCACGGCCTGCGCGAACGCCAGCAGCAGCGTCCAGCAGGGCGCGATCGCCACCGGCTGCAGCGCCGCCGCCCACGACGCCTGCACGCCGGACGCGGCCAGCAGCGCCAGCACCTGCGGCGCGGGCAGTGCCAGCACGACCGCGTCGAAACCTTCGCCCTGGCGCGCCGGCGCGTCGCCGCAGGCGAGGTGCCAGTGCGCGCTCTCGCGGTCGAGCCGCGTGATGGCGTGGCCGTAGCGCAGCCGGCCCGCGCGTGCCAGCGGCTCGGCCCACGCGGCGACCAGCGCGCCCATGGTTGGTTGCGCGACCCAGTGGGGCTCGCCCGGCGGCGGCGCCGCGCAGACCACGTGCCCCGCCGCGTCCAGCACCCGCACCGCGCTGGCGCTCCAGGGGCGGCACAGGCCGGCAACGGTGGCGAGCGCCTGGGTGAAGCGCGCGTCGCGCACGGTGAAGTACTGCGCGCCCGCGTCGAAGCTGCCGCAGGGCGTCGCGACGGAGCGGCTGCGCCCGCCCGCTTCGTGCGCCTGCTCGAAGAGGGTGACGGCGTGACCGGCCTGCACCAGGGTGCGCGCGCACGCCACGCCCGCCATTCCGGCGCCGACGACGGCGTAGCGTCGGGCGGTCTCGCGTGGTCGGTGGCGCTTGGATGAGGGTTGGGCGGGCATGGGTGCTTTCGTGGAGGTGTGGCTTGCACTCCACTCTACACGC
>CAUJIM010000096.1 GCA_963205335.1 Pseudomonadota bacterium | reverse complement strand
CTGCCCAAGACCCCCAGCGGCAAGATCCAGCGCTTTCTGCTGCGCCAGCAGCAGGCGGCCGGCAACCAATAAGGAATGCGCCACCATGATGATCGAAAACCATACTTTCCTGGTCACCGGCGGCGCCTCCGGCCTGGGCGCGGCCACCGTGCGCATGCTCGCAAACGCCGGCGGCAACGTCGTCATCGCCGACTTGAACGAGCCAGCGGGCAAGGCCCTGGCCGCCGAGCTGGGTGCCAAGGCGCGCTTTGCCGCCACCGACGTGGCCGACGAGGCCAGCGCGCGCGCCGCCGTGAATCTGGCGTGCGACACGTTCGGCGCGCTGCATGGCCTGGTCAACTGCGCCGGCATCGCGCCGGCCGAAAAGGTGCTCGGCAAGGAGGGGCCGCATCGCCTCGCGAGCTTCGGCAAGGCCATCCAGGTGAACCTGGTGGGCGCCTTCAACATGCTGCGGCTGGCGGCCGATGCCATGTCGGCCAACGCGCCGAGCGCCGACGGCGAGCGCGGCGTGATCGTGAACACCGCCTCCGTGGCGGCCTTCGACGGCCAGGTGGGCCAGGCCGCCTACGCCGCCTCCAAGGGCGGCGTCGTGGCCATGGCGCTGCCGATCGCGCGCGAATTGAGCCGCTTCGGCATCCGTGTCATGACCATCGCCCCCGGCATCATGGAAACGCCCATGCTGCTGGGCATGCCGCAGGAGGTGCAGGACTCGCTGGGCAAGATGGTGCCCTTCCCCTCGCGCCTGGGCAAGCCGGCCGAGTTCGCCGGCCTGGTGCGCCACATCGTCGGCAACCCCTACCTGAATGGCGAAGTCATTCGCCTCGACGGCGCCATCCGCATGGGCGCCAAATAAAAAACGATCACAGGAGAATTTCATGACCGATCCCATCGTCATCGTCGCCGCACGGCGCACCCCCATCGGCGCCTTCCAGGGGCAGTTCGCCGCCGTCACCGCCCCGCAACTGGGCAGCGCCGCCATTGCCGGCGTGCTCGCCGACATCGGCCAGCACGCTGCCGACATCGACGAAGCCATCCTGGGCTGCTGCCTGTATGCGGGCCTGAAGCAGGCGCCCGCCCGCCAGGCGGTGCTGGGCGCGGGCCTGTCGCCCGCGGTGCCGTCCACCACCCTCACCAAGATGTGCGGCTCGGGCATGAAGGCCACCATGCTGGTGCACGACCTGCTGCTCGCCGGCACCTGCAAGGTGGGCCTGGCCGGCGGCATGGAGTCGATGACCAACGCCCCCTATGTGCTCCCCAAGGCGCGCCAGGGCTACCGCCTGGGCCATGACCAGATCTTCGACCACATGTTCCTCGACGGGCTGGAAGACGCCTACGAGGGCAAGCTCATGGGCTACTACGCCGACCTGTCGGCCGAGGAGCACAACATCGCGCGCGAGCGCCAGGACGCCTACGCCGTCGAATCGGTGCGCCGCGCCCAGCACGCGGTCGGCAGCGGCGCCTTCCGCGCCGAAATCGCCCCGGTCAAGATCACCGGCCGCAAGGGCGAGGTCGTGCTGGCGGACGATGAAACGCCCGGCAAGTGCGACGCGGCGAAGATCCCGCAACTGAAGGCCGCCTTCCGCAAGGACGGCACGGTGACCCCGGCCAACGCCTCGTCGATTTCCGACGGCGCAGCCGCGCTGGTGCTGATGCGCGCATCGGAGGCCGAACGCTGCGGCCTGGCGCCGCTGGCGCGCATCCACGCCCATGCCAGCCACGCGCAGGCGCCGGGCCAGTTCACCACGGCGCCGGCCACCGCGATCCGCAACGTGCTGGCCAGGACCGGCTGGAGTGTGGGCGACGTGGACCTGTTCGAGATCAACGAGGCCTTCGCGGTCGTCACGCTGCTGGCCATGGACGCGCTCGGCCTGCCGCACGACAAGGTGAACGTCAACGGCGGCGCCTGCGCCCTGGGCCACCCGATCGGCGCCACCGGCGCGCGCATCATCGTCACGCTGATCCATGCCCTGCGCCAGCGCGGCGGCAAGCGCGGCATCGCCAGCCTGTGCATCGGCGGCGGCGAAGCCACCGCCGTGGCGCTCGAAGTCCTGTAAACGGGAGCATTAAGAATGATCTTCACGCAAGAGCAGGAAATGATCCGCGACACGCTGCGCCAGTTCGCCGAGGAGCGCCTCGCGCCCTTTGCCGCCGAGTGGGACAAGCAGCACACCTTCCCCCGGCAGGCGCTGAAGGAGCTGGGCGAGCTGGGCGTGCTCGGCATGGTCGTGCCCGAGCGCTGGGGCGGCGCAGAGTTGGACTATGTGTCACTGGCGCTGGCGATCGAGGAGGTCGCGGTCGGCGACGGCGCCACGTCGAGCATCGTCAGCGTGCAGAACTCGCTGGCCTGCGGCATCACCATGAACTACGGCAGCGATGCGCAGAAGGACCAATACCTGACGCGCCTGGCCAGCGGGCAGTGGCTGGGGTGCTTTTGCCTGACCGAGCCGCACGTGGGCTCGGACGCCTCTGCCATCCGCACCACGGCCGTGCGCGACGGCGACGCCTGGGTGCTGAACGGCGTCAAGCAGTTCATCACCACCGGCAAGAACGCGCAACTGGCGATCGTCTTCGCCGTGACCGACAGGCAGGCGGGCAAGAAGGGCATCTCGGCCTTCCTGGTGCCGACCGACACGCCCGGCTACCAGGTGGCGCGCATCGAGGACAAGATGGGCCAGCACGCCTCGGACACGGCGCAGATCCTGTTCGAGGACTGCCGCATCCCGGCCGATCACCTGCTGGGCCGGCCAGGCGAAGGCTACAAGATCGCCCTGTCCAACCTGGAGGCCGGGCGCATCGGCATCGCCGCGCAGTCGGTGGGCATGGCGCGCGCCGCGCTGGAGGCGGCGCTCAAATACGCCAAGGAGCGCGAAGCCTTCGGCGTGCCCATCGTGGAGCACCAGGCGGTCGCCTTCCGGCTCGCCAACATGGCCACGCAGATCGAGGCCGCACGCCAGCTCGTGCTGCACGCCGCCACGCTCAAGGACGCCGCCAGGCCGTGCCTGAAGGAAGCGTCGATGGCCAAGCTGTTCGCCTCCGAAATGGCCGAGCGGGTATGCTCCGACGCCATCCAGATCCACGGCGGCTACGGCTACGTGAGCGACTTCCCGGTGGAGCGCATCTACCGCGACGTGCGCGTGAGCCAGATCTACGAAGGCGCTTCGGACATCCAGCGCCTGGTGATCGCCCGGGCCGTCATCGCCGGTTGACCGGGCACGAGGAGCACGACATGGGGCCATTGGCCGGGTTCAGAATCATCGAGATGGCGGGCATCGGCCCGGCGCCGTTCGCGGCCATGCTGCTGGCGGACATGGGCGCCGAGGTGATCCGCATCGACCGCAAGGGCCGCAGCGACGCCAGCGCGTTCGACGTGCTGAAGAACGGCGGCTTTCTCAACCGCGGGCGGCGCTCGCTGGCGCTCGACCTGAAGAACCCCGAGGCGGTGGCCGCCGTGCTGCGGCTGGCGGGCGAGGCAGACGCCATCCTCGAAGGCTTTCGCCCCGGCGTGATGGAGCGCCTGGGCCTGGGGCCCGAGCCCTGCCTGCAGCGCAACCCCAAAATCGTCTACGGGCGCATCACCGGCTGGGGCCAAAGCGGCCCGCTGGCCCAGGCCGCCGGCCACGACATCAACTACATCGCCCTGACCGGCGCCCTGCACGCCATCGGCGAGCAGGGCAAACCCATGCCGCCGCTGAACCTGGTGGGCGACTTTGGCGGCGGGGCCATGTTCGTGGCCTTCGGCATCGTCTGCGCGCTGCTGGAGGCCGGCACGTCCGGGCGCGGCCAGGTGGTGGATGCGGCGATGACCGATGGCGCGGCGCTGCTGATGGCCATGCAGTACGGCTTCAAGGCCATGGGCCACTGGAAGAACGAACGCGAGGCCAACCTGCTGGACGGCGGCGCGCCGTTCTACGGCACCTACGAGTGCGCCGACGGCAAGTGGCTGGCGCTGGGGCCGATCGAGCCGCCGTTCCACGACCTGCTGGTCGCCAAGCTGGGGCTGCCCGCAGGCGAATTCGCGGATCGCTGGAACCCGGCCTCGTGGCCACGCCTGCACAAGCTGCTGGCGGACACCCTGCGCACCCGCACGCGCGCGCAGTGGTGCGAGCTGCTGGAGGGCACCGATGCCTGCGTGGCGCCGGTGCTCGATCTGGACGAGGCGCCGCGGCACCCGCACAACGTCGCCCGGCAGACCTTTGTGGAGCACGCGGGCGTAGTCCAGCCGGCCCCGGCGCCGCGGTTTTCGCGCACGGCGCCGGAAATTCAGAGGCCGCCCGCCCAGCCGGGCGAGCATAGCGACGAAATCCTGAGTGCTTGGGGATTCTCGGCCGGCGAGATCGACGCACTCAAGGCCAGCGGCGCGGTTTGAGGCGCGCCCTCACCACGCCATGACCGGCCGGGCGAACCCTGCCGGTGCATCGCGTTCATTCTTGAAACTGACCAGTTCCCAGGCGTCCCGGCGCTCCAGCAGCACACGCAGGAGCTGGTTGTTGAGCGCATGGCCGCTGCGGAACGCGCTGTAGGCGGCGAGCAGCGGGTGGCCGACGAGGTAGAGGTCGCCCATGGCGTCGAGGATCTTGTGCCTCGCGAACTCGGCGTCGTAGCGCAGGCCGTCGGCGTTGAGCACCTTGTAGTCGTCCATCACGATCGCGTTGTCCAGCCCGCCGCCGAGCGCCAGGCCGCTGGCGCGCAGCATCTCCACGTCCTTGGTGAAGCCGAAGGTGCGCGCGCGGGCGATGTCGCGCGCGTAGTTGCCGCTGCCGAGATCGAACTCCACGCACTGCCCGGTGGAGTCGACCGCCGGGTGCGCGAAATCGATCTCGAACCGCAGCTTGTAGCCGTTCCAGGGGTCGAGCCGCGCCCACTTGAGCTGGTGGCCCTCGCCCTCGCGCACCTCCACCGGCTGCCTGACGCGGATGAAGCGCCGGGGCGCGTCCTGCAGTTCGATGCCCGCGCTCTGCAGCAGGTAGACGAAGGACGCCGACGAACCGTCGAGGATGGGCACCTCTTCCGCGGTGATGTCGATGACCAGGTTGTCTATGCCCAGGCCGGCGCAGGCCGACATCAGGTGCTCGACGGTGTGCACCTTGGCGCCGCCAGCGCCTATGGTCGAGGCCATGCGCGTGTCGACCACGGCCGCGGCGGTCACCGGGATGTCGATGGGTTCGGGCAGGTCGACGCGGCGAAAGACGATGCCCGCATCGGGCGGTGCCGGGCGCAGCGTCAGCTCCACCCGCTGGCCGCTGTGCAGGCCCACGCCAACGGAGCGGGTCAGCGTCTTGATCGTCCGTTGCTGGAGCATGCCGGAATTCTACGGGCGCGCGGCCCGGGCACCGGGCGCGCGCACCGTCAGTCCGCCTGCTTGCGCAGGAAGGCCGGGATCTCCAGCTCGTCCATGCCACCCGAGGACATGGCGTCCACGCGCGCCGTCGCCTGCGAGCGGTTGGTGCGCCAGACGCTGGGCACGGCCATGTTGGCGTAGTCGCCGCGCGCCATGTTGCCCGCCATGGTGGCGGGCTGGTAGGGCAGGTTGTCGGTGCCGGTGCGCTGCCCGCCCTGGACCACCTGGATGTTCTGGCGCCGCGCCGCCGCGTGCGACAGGCCGGTGGCGACCACGGTGACGCGGATGTCGTCGCCCAGGCTGTCGTCGTAGGCCGCGCCGAAGATCACGTGCGCCTCGGGCGAGGCGTAGGCGTTGATGGTGTTCATCGCCAGGCGCGACTCGGCCAGCTTCAGGCTCCCCTTGCTCGCGGTGACCAGCACCAGCACGCCGCGCGCGCCCGAGAGGTCGATGCCCTCGAGCAGCGGGCAGGCGATGGCCTGCTCGGCGGCGATGCGCGCGCGGTCCGGCCCGCTGGCCGTGGCCGTGCCCATCATGGCCTTGCCGGGCTCGCCCATCACGGTGCGCACGTCCTCGAAGTCGACGTTGATCTGGCCGTACTCGTTGATGATCTCGGCGATGCCGCCGACCGCGTTCTTGAGCACGTCGTTGGCATGGGCGAAGGCCTCTTCCTGCGTGATGTCGTCGCCCAGCACCTCGAGCAGCTTCTCGTTGAGCACCACGATCAGCGAATCGACGTTGGCCTCGAGCTCGAGCAGCCCCTCGTCGGCGTTCTTCATGCGCCGGCTGCCCTCCCAGGCGAAGGGCTTGGTGACCACGCCCACCGTGAGAATGCCCATCTCCTTGGCCACCTTGGCGATCACCGGCGCGGCGCCGGTGCCGGTGCCCCCGCCCATGCCGGCGGTGATGAACAGCATGTGCGCGCCCGCGATCGCCTGGCGGATGTCCTCCTCGGCCTGCTCGGCCGCGTCGCGCGCCTTCTCGGGCTTGCTGCCCGCGCCCAGGCCGTTGTTGCCCAGCTGCACCGTGCGGTGCGCCGAGCTGCGCAGCAGCGCCTGCGAGTCGGTGTTGGCGCAGACGAACTCCACGCCCTGCACGGCGCGGGCAATCATGTGCTCGACCGCATTGCCGCCGCCGCCGCCGACGCCGATCACCTTGATCTGCGTGCCCTGGTTGAACTCTTCGGTCTCGATCATTTCGATGGCCATGTGCTTGCTCCTGGAGGGATATGAAAAACGGGATGGAATGACTCGGGAAACGGGACGCGCGCAGGCACGCGCGGCGGAGGCCGGCTGCGTCGCCATCGGCCGTGTTTGCGGTGTGGGCCGCCGACGCGCGAGCGCAAGAGCTTCAGAGGCGACATGTCAGAAATTCCCCACGATGAAATCCTTGAAGCGGCCGAAGGCGGTCTTCATCGAGCCGCTCTGCGCCGCCACCTTGAAGCCGCGCATGCGCGCCAGCCGCGCCTCCTCGAGCAGGCCCATGACGGTGGCCGCGCGCGGCTGCGCCACCATGTCGGCGAGCGCGCCCGCGTAGTGCGGCAGGCCGCGGCGCACGGGCTTGAGGAAGATGTCCTCGCCGAGCTCGACCATGCCCGGCATGACGCTGGAGCCGCCGGTGAGCACGATGCCCGAGGAGAGCACCTCCTCGAAGCCGGACTCGCGGATCACCTGCTGCACCAGCTGGAAGATTTCCTCGACGCGCGGCTCGATCACCCCGGCCAGCACCTGGCGCGTGAGCGTGCGCGGGCCGCGGTCGCCCAGGCCCGGCACCTCCACCCGCGCCTCGGGGTCGGCCAGCAGCTGCTTGGCGCAGCCGCTGTCGACCTTGATGTCCTCGGCGTCCTTGGTCGGCGTGCGCAGCGCCATGGCGATGTCGCTGGTGATCAGGTCGCCGGCGATCGGCAGCACCGCGGTGTGGCGGATGGCGCCGCCGGTGAAGATGGCCACGTCGGTCGTGCCCGCGCCGATGTCGACCACCGCCACGCCGAGCTCGCGCTCGTCGTCGGTCAGCACCGCCTGGCTGCTGGCCAGCGGGTTGAGCAGCAGCTGCTCCACCTCCAGGCCGCAGCGGCGCACGCACTTGATGATGTTCTCGGCCGCGGCCTGCGCGCCGGTGACGATGTGCACCTTGGCTTCGAGCCGGATGCCGCTCATGCCGATGGGCTCCTTGACCTCCTGCCCGTCGATCACGAACTCCTGCGGTTCCACCAGCAGCAGGCGCTGGTCGCTGGAGATGTTGACCGCCTTGGCGGTCTCGACCACGCGCGCCACGTCGGCCTGGCTCACCTCCTTGTCCTTGATCGCCACCATGCCGCTGGAGTTGAGCCCGCGGATGTGGCTGCCGGTGATGCCGGTGTACACGCGCTGGATCTTGCAGTCGGCGATCAGCTCGGCCTCCTTGAGCGCCTGCTGGATGCTGTGCACCGTGGCCTCGATGTTGACCACCGCGCCGCGCTTGAGCCCGTTGGAGGGCGCGACGCCCAGGCCGGCGAGCTTGAGCTGGCCGTCGGGCAGGACCTCGGCCACGGCCACCATGACCTTGGCGGTGCCGATGTCGAGCCCGACGATGACGTCTTTGATGTCTCTTGGCATGATCTTGCTTCCGTCCCTACCCTCGTTGGTTGTTGCGCGCCGGCCGGTGCGGCGCGGCGGGCGCGTGGTGCGTCTGCACGCCATCGGTCGTCACGCCCTTCAGGCGCAGCGCGTAGCCGCTGGCGTAGCGCAGGTCGGCGTACTCGAGCTGGTCCGCGCGGCGCCCCTGCTGCGCGGCCACGCGCGCCAGCGTCGCGGCCAGGCGCTGGGCCCGCGCCAGCACCACGTCGGCCGGCCCGCTGCCCAGCTCGACCACGGCGCCGCTGGCCAGCCGCGCGCGCCAGCTGCCGTGCGCGCTCAGGCTGAGCACGTCGATGCCCGAGCCCAGCGGCTGCAGCGCCGGCGCGAGCTGCTGCACCATGCGCAGCAGCTCGGCCGAATGCTCGGGCGTGCCGCGCAGGCGCGGCAGGGACTGCTCTTCCAGGTCGCTGGGCCCGGCCTCGAACACCTCGCCCTCGCGGTTGACCAGCTGGTCCCCGCCGGGCTCGCCCCAGAAGGCCGCCGCCTGCTGCTCCTGCAGATGCACGCGCAGGGTGCCCGGAAACTCGCGCTGCACCCGCGCCCGCCGGATCCACGGCACCTGCTCGAAGGCGCTGCGCACGGCCTGCAGGTCGACGGTGAAGAAGTTGCCCTGGAGCCGCGGCGCCACCGCTGCGCGCAGGGCCGGCGCGCTGGCGTGGACCAGCTCGCCCTCGACGCTCACCTGCTTGAGCGCGAACACCGGCGCGCGCATGGCCCACAGGACGAGCGCCGCCAGCAGCGCCGCCGCGCAGCCCAGCAGCAGCACGGCCGCGGTCCAGTTCATCAGCCGGATGTCGAGCGGCAGGGGCAGCGCGGCGGCGTTCATGCCTGCCCTCCCGGTGCCCGGGGGCCGCGCCCCTGCCAGGCGTCGAGCGACGCGCCGGCGAGGATGCGCAGGCACAGGTCTTCGTAGCTCACGCCGCAGGCACGCGCGGCCATGGGCACGAGCGAGTGGCCGGTCATGCCCGGCGAGGTGTTGATCTCCAGCAGGAAGGGCTGGCGGTCGCTCGCGCGCACCATGATGTCGGCGCGCGCCCAGCCGCGGCAGCCGAGCGTGCGGTAGGCCGCCAGCGACAGGCGCCGTATCTCCCGCTCCTCGGCCTCGGGCAGGCCGCTCGGGCAGTCGTAGCGCACCGCGTCGGTGAAGTACTTGTTCTGGAAGTCGTAGTTGCCCTGCGGCGCCACGATGCGGATCAGCGGCAGCGCCTCGGCCGCGGCCCCCTGGCCGATCAGCGCGCAGGTGGTTTCCTCGCCCGCGATGAACTGCTCGCACAGCACCTCGGGGTCGTGGCCCGCGGCCAGCGCGTAGGCGGCGGCGCACTGCTCCCGGGCCGTGACCTTGGTGAGCCCGAGGGTCGAGCCCTCGCGCACCGGCTTGACGATCATCGGCGCGCCCAGCGCGTCGAACGCCTGCTCCGCCTCCGCGCCGCTGGAAACCAGGCGCCAGTCGGGCGTGGGCAGGCCCTCGAAGCGCCAGATGCGCTTGGTCATGGTCTTGTCCATCGCGATGGCGGACGCCATCACGCCCGGGCCGGTGTAGGGGATGCCGAGCAGCTCGAGCGCGCCCTGCACCGTGCCATCCTCCCCGTGGCGGCCATGCAGCGCGATGAAGCAGCGGGCGAAGCCGTCGCGCCGCAGCGCGCACAGCTCCTGCCGCGCGGTGTCGAAGGCATGGGCGTCGACGCCGCGCGCGCGCAATGCCGCGAGCACGCCGCCGCCCGAGAGCAGCGAGATCTCGCGCTCGGCCGAGGTGCCGCCCATGAGCACCGCCACCTTGCCCAGCGCGGCCGCGTCGATCCTGGTATCGAAAAGGGCGTTCACGCTTGTCCCTCCTGCGCTGGCAGCTCTTTGTTTTGTAGCAACTGGGCGGTGCGCCCGGCCGCCGCGCCGATCGAGCCCGCGCCCATGCACAGCACCACGTCGCCGCCGCGCGCGAGCTGGGCGATGCGCTCGGGCAGCAGCGCCACGTCGTCGACGAACACCGGCTCGACGTGCCCGGCCACGCGCATGGCGCGCGCCAGCGACCGGCCGTCGGCCAGCGCGATCGGCTCCTCGCCCGCGGCGTAGACCTCGGTGAGCAGCACCGCGTCGGCACTGCCGAGCACCTGCACGAAGTCCTCGAAGCAGTCGCGCGTGCGGGTGTAGCGGTGGGGCTGGAACGCCAGCACCAGGCGCCGCCCGGGGAAGGCGCCGCGCGCCGCCGCGATCGTGGCCGCCATCTCGGCCGGGTGGTGGCCGTAGTCCTCGATCAGCGTGAAGCGCCCGCCGTCCGCCGCGGGCAGCTCCCCGTGGCTCTGGAAGCGCCGGCCGACGCCGGTAAACCCGGCCAGCGCGCGCAGGATCGCCGCGTCGCCCACGTTCAGCTCGGTCGCCACCGCGATCGCCGCCAGCGCGTTGCGCACGTTGTGCACGCCCGGCAGGTTGAGCCGCACATCCAGGTCGGGCAGGGTCACGCCGTTGCGCCGCTGCACCCTGAAGTGCATCTGCGTGCCCACCGCGCGCACGTCGATGGCGCGCACCTCGGCGTCGTCGGACAGGCCGTAGCGGGTGACCGGGCAATTGAGCTGCGGGGCGATCTCGCGCACCGCCGGGTCGTCCATGCACAGCACCGCCGTGCCGTAGAACGGCATGCGATGCAGGAAATCGACGAAGGCCTGCTTGAGCCGCCCGAAATCGTGCCCGTAGGTGTCCATGTGGTCGGCGTCGATGTTGGTGACGACGGCCATCACCGGCAGCAGCTTGAGGAAGGAGGCGTCCGACTCGTCGGCCTCGACCACGATGTACTCGCCCTTGCCCAGGCGCGCGTTGGCGCCCGCGCTGTTCAGGCGCCCGCCGATCACGTAGGTGGGGTCGAACCCGCCCTCGGCGAGCACGCTGGCCAGCAGGCTAGTGGTGGTGGTCTTGCCGTGCGTGCCGGCCACCGCGATGCCCTGGCGCAGGCGCATCAGCTCGGCCAGCATCACCGCGCGCGGCACCACCGGGATCTTGCGCTCGCGCGCCGCCAGCACCTCGGGGTTGTCGTCGTGCACCGCGGTCGAGGCGACCACCGCGTCGGCCCCCGCGACGTGCTCCGCCGCATGGCCCAGGTGCGTCGCCACGCCCAGCGCCGCCAGGCGCCTGAGCGTCGCGCTGTCGCTCTGGTCGGAGCCGGAGACGGTGTAGCCCAGGTTGTGCAGCACCTCGGCGATGCCGCACATGCCCGAGCCGCCGATGCCGACGAAGTGGATGTGGTGGATCACGTGCTTCATGCGGCCAGCTCCTCGCACGCGGCCACCACCTCGCGGGTCGCCTGGGTTTTCTGCATCTTTTTGGCCGCCAGCGCTTTCTCCACAAGCGCCGGTCGCTCCCATTTCGATATCATTTCGGCCAGTCCCTGCGGCGTCAGATCGGACTGCTGCACCAGCCAGCCGCCACCGGCATCGACGAGAAAGCGCGCATTGGCCGTCTGGTGGTCGTCCACCGCGAAGGGGAAGGGCACGAACAGCGCGGCGGCGCCGACCGCGGCGATCTCGGTCACGGTGCTCGCGCCCGCGCGGCAGATGAGCACGTCGGCGTCGGCGCAGGCCTGCGCCATCTCGGCGATGAAGGGCACGAGCGTGGCCTGCACGCCGGCGGCCTGGTAGCTGGCGCGCAACTGTTCGATCTGCGCCTCGCCGCTCTGGTGCGTGACGACGGGGCGGCGCTCCTCGGGAATCAGGGCCAGCGCCTGCGGCACGATCTCGTTGAGAGCGCGCGCCCCCAGGCTGCCGCCGACCACCAGCAGCTTCAGCGGCCCGCCGCGGCCGGCAAAGCGCTCCTCGGGCCCCGGCTGCCCGGTGAAGGCCGCGCGCAGCGGGTTGCCGACCCACTGGCCCTTGCGGAATACGCCCGGGAAGGCGGTGAAGATGCGGTCGGCCACGCCCGCCAGCACCTTGTTGGCCAGGCCCGCGACCGAGTTCTGCTCGTGCAGCACCAGCGGCTTGCCCGCCAGCACCGCCATCATCGCGCCCGGGAAGGTGACGTAGCCGCCGAGGCCGATGGCCACGTCCGGCCTGACGCGCCGCACCACCGCGAGCGCCTGCCAGAACGCGCGCAGCAGCCTGAGCGGCAAGAGCGCCAGCGTCACCAGCCCCTTGCCGCGCACGCCCGAGAAATCGATGCCCTCGAAGGCGAAGCCCTCGGGTGGCACGATGCGCGACTCCATGCTGCCGGGCGTGCCCAGCCAGTGCACCCGCCAGCCGCGCGCGCGCAGCTCGCGCGCCAGCGCCAGGCCGGGGAAGATGTGGCCGCCGGTGCCGCCCGCCATGACGAGTGCGGTTTTCTGCGCGCTCATGCGCGGCCTCCGCGCACCACGGCGCTGCGCGCCTTGCATTGCTGCGCAATGCGCACTTCGTTTTGGCAAAACAAACTCCTCATACGCGGCCCCCGCGCATGAGCAGTTTGTTTTCGTAGTCGACCCGCAAGACCACGGCGATCGCGATCAGGTTCATCACGATGGCCGAGCCGCCGTAGCTCATCAGCGGCAGCGTGAGTCCCTTGGTCGGCAGCGCGCCGAGGTTGACGCCCATGTTGACGAAGGCCTGGAAGCCGAGCCACACCGCGACGCCCTCGGCCACCAGGCCGGAGAACACGCGGTCGAGCGCGATCGCCTGGCGGCCGATCAGCATGATGCGGCGCGTCAGCCAGAGGAAGGCCAGGATCAGCGTGAGCACGCCGACCAGGCCGAACTCCTCGCCGATCACGGCGAACAGGAAGTCGGTGTGCGCCTCGGGCAGCCAGTTGAGCTTCTCGACGCTGCCGCCCAGTCCGACGCCGAAGATCTCGCCGCGGCCGATCGCGATCAGCGCGTGCGACAGCTGGTAGCCCTTGCCCAGCGCGTGGTCCTCGCTGAACGGGTCGAGGTAGGCGAAGACGCGCTCGCGCCGCCAGGGCGAGAGCCAGACCATCGCGGCGAACGCCAGCACCAGGATCAGCGCGATCAGGAAGAACATGCGCGCGTTGACGCCGCCGAGAAACAGGATGCCCATCGCGATCACCGCGATCACGAGGAAGGCGCCCATGTCCGGCTCGGCCAGCAGCAGGCCGCCGACGAAGGCCACGGCCGCGGCCATTGGCAGCACCGCGCGGAAGAAACGCTCCTTGACCTCCAGGCGCCGCACCATGTAGCCGGCGGCGTAGACCAGCACCGCGAACTTGGCCAGCTCCGACGGCTGGAAGTTCATCACCCCCAGGCTGAGCCAGCGCCGCGCGCCGTTGACCATCGAGCCGACGTGCGGGATCAGCACCGCGATGAGCAGCACCAGCGAGACGACGAACAGCCAGGGCGCGACGCGCTCCCAGGTATTCATCGCCACCTGGAACGCCAGCAGCGCCGCGACGAACCCGGTGCCCAGCGCGAACACGTGGCGCAGCAGGAAGTAGGTCGCGTGCACGTTGCCGAAGCGCGGGTTGTCCTGCATCGCGATCGACGCGGAGTAGACCATCACCACGCTGAACGCCAGCAGCAGCACCACCACCCACAGCAGCGCCTGGTCGAACCCGAGCACGCGCGCGGGCAGCGCCGCGGTGCGGCGAAACTCCATGCCGCCGATGCGCACCGGCAGGCGGTCGACGCTTTCGCCGTGCTGCGCCGCCTTGCCGCCGAACAGGCGCTGCCACAGCGGCGGGCGTTGCGATGCGGCGCTGTTCATGCCCCTGCTCCCGCGAGCCACTGGCCCCTGTCCTCGGCGAGCTGGCGCACCGCCTCGTGAAACACCCGCGCACGGTGCGCGTAGTCGTCGAACATGTCCAGGCTGGCGCAGGCCGGCGAGAGCAGCACCGCATCGCCCGGGTAGGCCGCCTGCGCCGCCTGCCGCACCGCGTCGGGCAGCGTGGCGGCGTCGAGCAGGGGCACGTGCGCGCCGGCCAGCGCGGCGCGGACCAGCGGCGCGTCGCGCCCGATCAGCACCACCGCGCGCACATGGCGCGCCACCGGCGCCGCCAGCGGCGAGAAGTCCTGCCCCTTGCCGTCGCCGCCCAGGATCACCACCACCCGCTGGCTCGCGCCCAGGCCGGCCAGCGCCGCCGCCGTCGCGCCCACGTTGGTGCCCTTGCTGTCGTCGAAATACTCCACGCCGTCGACCACGCCGATCGACTGCACCCGGTGCGGCTCGCCGCGGTACTCGCGCAGCGCGTACAGCATCGACGCCAGCGTGCAGCCCGCCGCCTGCGCCAGCGCCAGCGCGGCGAGCGCGTTGGTGGCGTTGTGCCGCCCGCGGATGCGCAGCGCCTCGACCGGCATCAGGCGCTGCAGGTGCAGCGCCTCGTCGGCGCCGCGCCGCGCGCCCGCTTCGGCATCGTGCGCGCGCACCAGCCAGGCCATGCCGCTGGCGGTCTCGATGCCGAAATCGCCGGGCGCGCGCGGCAGGTCGGCGCCGAACGTGACGAACGGGCGCTGCCGCGGCTTCTGCCCCTTGGCCGGCACGGGCGGCGGCAGCATCCGCATCACCGCCTCGTCGTCGCGGTTGAGCACCATCAGGGCGCCGCTGCCGAACACCCGCGCCTTGGCAGCCGCGTAGGCCTGCATGCTGCCGTGCCAGTCGAGGTGGTCCTGCGTGAGGTTGAGCACGGTGGCGGCGCTGGGCTCGAAGCCGGCGGCGCCATCGAGCTGGAAGCTCGAGAGTTCGAGCACCCAGACCTCGGGCAGCGTGCATGCGGCCAGGTGCCCGGCCAGGGTGTCGAGCAGCGTCGGGCCGATGTTGCCCGCCACGGCCACGCTCCGGCCCGCGTGCGCGACCAGCTGGCCGGTGAGCGAGGTCACCGTGGTCTTGCCGTTGGTGCCGGTGACGGCGAGCACGCCGGGCGCGTAGCCGAAGCCTTCGCGCAATCCCCGCAGCGCATCGGCGTACAGGTCCAGTTCGCCTATAACGCGCACCCCGCCTGCGCGGGCAGCTTCCACAAGAGGAGCAATTTCGGCCGGACGCAGCCCTGGCGAGCGCGCCACCAGGGTGTGGTCCCGCAGCGCCTCGGCCGTGAACGCCCCGTGCGCGAACGCCACCTGCGGCAGCTCGGCGCGCAGCTCGGCCAGGCGCGGCGGCGCGGCGCGCGTGTCCAGCGCCATGACCTGCGCGCCCCGGTGCGCGCACCAGCGCGCCATCGCCAGGCCCGACGCGCCCAGGCCCAGCACCAGCACGCGCTGGCCGGCCAGCGGCTGCCAGTCGCCGCCCACGGCGATGGGCTGTGCCGGCGCCGCCGGCGCGGCCTGCGGCGGCAGGCCGGCGGGCACGGCCTGGGCCGGCTCCGCTTCCTGCGCGCGCACGTCGGCGAACAGGCGCGCCACGTATTCGGCGGCCTGCGCGGCGGCCGACGGCACGTCCGCTGCCGGCGCCTGGGGGGGGTGCAGCGGCTCGTTCATCGCAGTTTCAGCGTGGACAGCGCCACGAGGCACAGCAGCATGGTGATGATCCAGAAGCGCACGACGACCTGCGTTTCCTTCCAGCCGCTTTTCTCGAAATGGTGGTGCAGCGGCGCCATCTTGAGGATGCGCCGCCCCTCGCCGTAGCGGCGCTTGGTGTACTTGAACCAGGCGACCTGCGCCATCACCGACAGCGCCTCGACGACGAAGATGCCGCCCATGATCGCCAGCACGATCTCCTGGCGCACGATGACGGCGATGGTGCCCAGCGCCCCGCCGAGCGCCAGCGCCCCCACGTCGCCCATGAAGATCTGCGCCGGATAGGTGTTGAACCAGAGAAAGGCCAGGCCCGCGCCCGCCATCGCGGCGCAGAACACCAGCAGCTCGCCCGAGCCGGGGATGTGCGGGAACAGCAGGTACTTGGCGTAGACCGCGTTGCCGGTGACGTAGGCGAAGATGCCGAGCACCGAGCCGACCATGATCACCGGCATGATGGCCAGGCCGTCGAGCCCGTCGGTCAGGTTGACCGCGTTGCTCGCGCCCACGATCACCAGGTAGGTGAGGACGACGAAGCCGAGCACCCCAAGCGGGTAGCTCACCTCCTTGAAGAAGGGCACGAGCAGCCCCGCCTTGGGCGGCAGGTCGAGCGAGAAGCCCGACTGCACCCAGGTGACGAAGAGCTCGAACACGCGCGCGTTCGAGTTCTCGGAAATCGAGAACACCAGGTACAGCGCCGCCAGCAGGCCGATCACCGACTGCCAGAAATACTTCTCGCGCGAGCGCATGCCCTCGGGGTCCTTGCGCACCACCTTGCGCCAGTCGTCGACCCAGCCGATCGCGCCCATGCCCAGCGTGACCGCGAGCACGATCCAGACGAAGCGGTTGGACAAGTCGAACCAGAGCAGCGTGGAGACCGTGATCGCCAGCAGGATGAGCACGCCGCCCATGGTCGGCGTGCCGCTCTTGGCCAGGTGCGTCTGCATCGCGTAGCCGCGGATCGGCTGGCCGATCTTGAGCTGCGCGAGCCGGCGGATCACCCAGGGGCCGGCCACCAGGCCGATGAGCAGCGCCGTCGCCGCCGCCAGCACCGCGCGCAGCGTGAGGTACTGGAACACGCGCAGGAAGCCGAACTCGGGCGACAGGCCCTGCAGCCACTGGCTGAGCATCAGGAGCATGGGCCCTCCTCTTCCTGCAGGGCGTGCAGCACGCGCTCCATGCGCATGAAGCGCGAGCCCTTGACCAGCACGCTGCCCGCCTGCGGCAGGGCCGCGCGCACGGCGGCGCCGAGCGCGTCGATGCCGCCGAAGTGCCGCGCGCCGGCGCCGAACGCCTGCACCGCGTGCGCGGCGAGCCCGCCGAGCGCCAGCAGCTGCGCCACGCCCTGCGCGCGCGCGTACTGCCCCGCCTCGGCATGAAAGCGCGGGCCTTCGGCGCCCACCTCGCCCATGTCGCCCAGCACCAGCAAGCGCGGCGCGGGCAGGCCGGCGAGCACGTCGATGGCGGCGCGCACCGAATCGGGGTTGGCGTTGTAGCTGTCGTCCACCACGGTGATCGCGCGCCCGCCGCACTCCAGGGTGAAGGCGCGCGAGCGGCCGCCCACAGCGGCGAAATCGCCCAGGCCGCGGGCCACGGCAGCCAGCGGCGCTCCCGCCGCGATGGCGCAGGCGGCGGCGGCCAGCGCGTTGGTCACGTTGTGCCGCCCGGCGATCGCCAGGCGCGTCTCCAGGCGGCCCAGCGGCGTGGCGGCGCGCACCGTCCAGGCGCCGTCCCGCCAGTCGGCGCTGTCGCAGCGCAGGTCGGCGCCGGCGGCACCGAACAGCATGCAGCGGCGCGCGCCCGCGAGCTCGCGCCACAGCGGCGTGTACGCATCGCCGGCGGGGAACACCGCCACGCCGTCCGGCGGCAGGGCCGAGAGCACCGCGCCGTTCTCCCGCGCCACGGCCTGCACCGTGTGCATGAACTCCTGGTGCTCGCGCTGCGCGTTGTTCACCAGCGCCACCGTCGGCTGCGCGATGGCGGCCAGCTGCGCGATCTCGCCGGGGTGGTTCATGCCCAGCTCGACCACCGCCGCGCGGTGCCCGGGGCGCAGGCGCAGCAGCGTCAGCGGCAGGCCGATGGCGTTGTTGAGGTTGCCCTGCGTCGCCAGCGCCGCATCGCCCTGCCAGGCGTGCAGGATGGCAGCGGTCATCTGCGTCACCGTGGTCTTGCCGTTGCTGCCGGTCACCGCGATCAGCGGCAGGTGAAAGCGCGCGCGCCAGCCCGCGGCCAGCGCCGCGAGCGCCGCCAGCGTGTCGGGCACCTCGATGCCGGGCAGCCCCGCCGCCGCCAGGCCCCGGCGCGCGATCGCGGCGGCGGCCCCGGCGGCGCGCGCCTGCGGCAGGAAATCGTGCGCATCGAAGCGCTCGCCCGCGAGCGCGACGAACAGATCGCCCGGGTGCAGCGTGCGCGTGTCGCTGTGCACGCGCGCCAGCGGCGTCGCGCCGTCGCCCACCAGCCGCGCCGCGGGCACGCGCGCGCCGATCAGCTCGAACGCCTGCTGCAGGGTGCACATGGCGGGCGCGCTCATCGGGCCGCCTCCGCGCGCCGCGCCAGCGCCGCCTGCGCCTGCGCCAGGTCGGAGAACGGGCGGCGCACGCCCGCCGTCTCCTGGTAGTCCTCGTGGCCCTTGCCGGCAATCAGCACCACGTCGCGCGCATCGGCCTGCGCCAGCGCCCGCGCGATCGCCGCCGCGCGGTCGGGCTCGGCCGCCACGTGGCGGCTGGTGGCCATGCCCTGCAGGATCTGCCGGATGATGGCGCGCGGTTCCTCGCCGCGCGGGTTGTCGCTGGTCACCACGACCTCGTCCGCGCCCTCCTGCGCCGCCGCGCCCATCAGCGGGCGCTTGAGCGCGTCGCGGTCGCCGCCGCAGCCGAAGACGCACCACAGCCGCCCGCCGCGGCTGCCGGCCACCGGGCCGAGCGCGGCCAGCGCCTGCGCCAGCGCATCGGGCGTGTGCGCATAGTCCACCACCGCCAGCGGCTGGCCCGCGGCCGCGATGCTCTGCATGCGCCCGGGCACCGGCGCGAGCGCGGCGCAGGCGCCCACCGCGGCGTCGAGCGGCACCCCGAGCGAGCGCAGCGCGGCGATCACGCCGAGCAGGTTGGAGACGTTGTAGTGGCCGATGAAGCCGGTCTCCAGCGGCACCGATTGCGCACCTTCGGTCACGCTGAACGCCAGGCCGCGCGCGCCGTGGCGCACGTCCTGCGCGCGCAGGCGCGCCGGCGCATCGATCGCCACGCTCCACAGGTCGAGCGGGCGGCCCGCGAGCTCGGCGTGCAGGGCCGCGCCGTGCGCGTCGTCGATGTTGACCACCGCGGCGCGCAGGCCGGGCCAGTCGAACAGCGCGCGCTTGGCCGCCCAGTACGCCGGCATGCTGCCGTGGTAGTCGAGATGGTCCTGCGTGAGATTGGTGAACAGCGCGGTGTCGATGCGCGTGCCCGCCAGGCGCTGCTCCTCCAGGCCGATCGAGGACGCCTCCATGGCGCAGGCGCCGACGCCGGCGCGCACGAAACCGGCCAGCACCTGCTGCAGCCGCACGGCGTCG
Organism: Pseudomonadota bacterium; assembly: GCA_963205335.1. Classification (GTDB taxonomy): domain Bacteria; phylum Pseudomonadota; class Gammaproteobacteria; order Burkholderiales; family Burkholderiaceae_C; genus Comamonas_C. The sequence goes on along the minus strand of CAUJIM010000096.1, from coordinate 80,506 downwards.
GGCGTGGTCATGCCCGAGGCTTCGAGCCGCGGTGCAATCCCAATGCCCAGAGTGCCCACCAGCGCGCACCCACCAAGCGCCGGCAGCTCCTGTTCCGATAGTTTTTCGAGTGCGTGCGCGAGCCACCAGGCGGTGCTGGTCTTGCCGTTGGTGCCGGTCACCGCGAGCACCTTGAGGTGCCGGCTCGGCTCGCCATGCCAGGCCGAGGCGATGGGCCCCGCCGCCGCCTTCAGGCCCGGCAGCGTGGCGGTGGCCTCGCCGTCCAGCGCGAAGGCTTCGGCCCCGGCGCTCTCGACGATGCAGGCGCGCGCGCCGCGCGCCAGCGCCTCGGCCACGTGGGCGCGGCCGTCCGTGCCGCGGCCCGGCCAGGCGAGGAAGCCGTCGCCCGGCGCCACCTGGCGGCTGTCGGTGCGCAGGCCGGCGCAGGCGCGCGCGCGCAGGAAGGCCACGGCCTGCGCGGCGTCGGCGAGCGGGCGCGGCGGCGTCACAGCGTCGGCTCCTCGATCGGGTTGGCGACGATCAGCGGCTTGACCGCCATGTCGGGCGCCACGTTCATCAGGCGCAGCGTCTGCTGCACCACTTCGCTGAACACCGGGCCGGAGACGGTGCCGCCGTAGTAGCTGCCGGCCGACGGCTCGTCGACCATCACCGCGACGATGATGCGCGGGTTGTCGATCGGCGCCATGCCGGTGAACCAGGCGCGGTACTTGCCCGTCGCGTAGCTCTTGCCGACCTGCTTGCGCGCCGTGCCGGACTTGCCGCCCACCGAGTAGCCGACGGTCTGCGCCTTCTGGCCGGTGCCGCCGGGCCCGGCGGCGAGCCAGAGCATGTGGCGCACCTGCGCGGCGGTCCTGGCCGAGAACACCTGCGTGCCCGCGGGCGGCTCGCCGATCTTGAGCATGGTGGCGGGGATCACCTTGCCGTCGTTGGCGAAGACGGTGTAGGAGTGCGCCATCTGGAACAGGCTGGCCGACAGCCCGTAGCCGTAGGCCATGGTGGCCTGCTCGATCGGCTTCCAGCTCTTCCACGGGCGCAGCCGCCCGCTGGCCGCGCCGGGAAAGGCGATGTGCGGCTTCTGGCCGTAGCCCAGCGCCGCGTGCACCGTCCACATCTCCTGCGGCGACATGCGCTGCGCCACCTTGAGCGCGCCGATGTTGCTCGACTTCTGGATCACCCCGTCGACGGTGAGCACGCCGTAGTTGTGCGTGTCCGATATCGTGAAGCCGGCCAGCGCGAACTTGCCGGGCGATGTGTCGATGACGGTGTCGGGCCTGACCCGGCCGAGCTCCAGCGCCGTGCCTATCGTGATCGGCTTCATCGTCGAGCCGGGCTCGAAGGTGTCGGTGAGCGCCCGGTTGCGCAGCTGCTCGCCGGTGAGGCGGCGCCGGTCGCCCGGGTCGTAGCTCGGGTAGTTGGCCAGCGCCAGCACCTCGCCGGTATGCGCGTCCAGCACCACCACGCTGCCGCCCTTGGCCTTGTTGGCGATGACCGTGTCGCGCAGCTTCTGGTAGGCGAAGAACTGCACCTTGCTGTCCACCGAGAGCTGGATGTCGCGCCCGTCGACCGGCGGCACCTCGGTGCCCACACCCTCGACCACCCGGCCGCGCCCGTCCTTGATCACGCGCAGCGAGCCCGGCTTGCCCGCCAGGTCCTTGTCGAAGGCCAGCTCCATGCCCTCCTGGCCGTGGTCCTCGACGTTGGTGAAGCCGACGATGTGCGCGGCCGACTCGCCCTCGGGGTACTCGCGCCGGTATTCCTTGCGCAGGTAGATGCCCTTGATGCCCAGCGCCATGATCTTCTGGCCCAGGTCCCAGTCGAGCTGGCGCTGGATCCAGACGAAGGTCTTGTCCTCGTCGGCGAACTTGGCCATCAGCCTGGACAGCGGCATGTCGATGAGCTGCGCCATCTGCCTGAGCTTGGCGCGCACGGCGGGCTGGTCGCCGTCCACGTCCTCCGGGATCGCCCACAGGCTGGCGGCGGGCACGCTGGAGGCGAGGATCAGGCCGTTGCGGTCGAGCAGGCGGCCGCGGTTGGCCGGCAGTTCCAGCGTGCGCACGAAACGTACCTCGCCCTGGCGGATGAAGAAGTGGCTGTGCACCACCTGCACGTAGGTCGCGCGCGCCGCCAGCGCGAGGAAGCCCAGCGCCACCGCGGCGACGATGAACTTGCTGCGCCACACCGGGGTGCGCGAGGCCAGCAGCGGACTGGCGGCGTAGTTGACGCTGTGCCGGCGGCTCACGGCAGCCCCCCGCTTGCCGCGGCCAGCGGCGTGCCGTCGGGCATGACGTAGAGCGTGGTGGCCGGCGTCGGCGTGCGCATCTGCAGCTTGTCGCGCGCCAGGCGCTCGACGCGCAGCGGCGTCGCCTGCGCGCGCTTTTCCACCAGCAGGCGCTGGTGCTCGGTCTCGAGCTGGCGCGCCTCGACGTTGGCGCGGTGCTGCGCCGTGTTGAGCCGCCGCAGGTCGTACTGCGCGTGCACCAGCCACATCGCGCTGGCGACCACCGCGAGCAGCAGGGCGGCGCTCACCCGGGTCATGGCCGGGCCTCCGCGGCGGCGCACGCCGCCACCCCGGTGCGCTCGGCCACGCGCATGACCGCGCTGCGCGCGCGCACGTTGGCCGCGATCTCGGCCGCCCCCGGCTTGACGCGCGCCAGCGCCCTGAAGTGCATCGGGCGCGGCGCGGCGAACGGGGCGTGCCGGTCCACCACGTCGCGCGCATGGCGCGCGATGAACTGCTTGACGATACGGTCTTCCAGCGAATGGAAGCTGATCACCACCAGCCGCCCGCCCGGCGCCAGCACCCGCAGGCTGGCGTCTAGCGCCTGCCGGAGGTCTTCCAGCTCGGCATTGATGAAAATCCGAAGAGCCTGAAACGTGCGTGTCGCAGGGTTCTGCCCGTGCTCGCGGGTGCGGACCGCGCCAGCCACGATGTGGGCGAGCTCGGCAGTGGTCTGAACAGGCCCCTGCTTCTCGCGCCGAGCAACAATCGCCTTTGCAATGGCCCCAGCAAACCGTTCTTCACCGTAGTCACGTATCACCTCCGCTATGGCAGATGGCTCGGCCCGCGCCAGCCAGTCGGCGACGCTCTCGCCGCGCGTGGGATCCATGCGCATGTCGAGCGGCCCGTCGAACCGGAAACTGAAACCCCGCTCGGGCGCGTCGATCTGCGGCGAGCTCACCCCCAGATCCAGCAGCACGCCGGCGACGCTGCCCGCCGCCAGCTCGCCGAACTGCGTGAAGCTGCCCTGACGGATGGAGAACCGCGCATCCTGAATGGCCGACGCCGCGGCGAGCGCGTCGGGGTCCTTGTCAAACGCCACCAGGCGCGCGCCCGGGCCGATGCTCGCCAGGATGCGGCGCGAGTGCCCGCCGCGCCCGAAGGTGCCATCCACGAAGACGGCATTGGGCGCATGCACCTCGCCCACGAGGGCGGCGACCGCCTCTTCGAGCAGGACGGTGGTGTGTGGCTGTCCGGGATTCACCTGCCACTCTCAGAAGGAGAAATCCTTGAACACGTCAGGCATCTGCGCCTGCATGGCCGCGGCTTCCTTGGCCTCGTAGGTGGCCTTGTCCCAGAGCTCGAAGTGCGTGCCCATGCCAAGGAGCACCGCGTCCTTGACGAGCCCGGCGGCCGCGCGCAGCTCGGGCGAGACCAGCACCCGGCCGGTGCCGTCCATCTCCACGTCCATCGCGTTGCCGAGAAAAATGCGCTTCCACCACTGCGCCGCCATGGGCAGCTGCGCGATGCGGCCGCTGAACGCCTCCCACGCCGGGCGCGGGAAGACCATCAGACACCCGTCGGGATGCTTGGTGATCGTGAGCTGGCCGCCCGCCTGCGCCGACAGGACCTCCCGGTGGCGCGTCGGCACCGACAAGCGCCCCTTGGCATCCAGACTGAGCGATGACGCACCTTGGAACACGGACGAAAACCCTCGGATTGGCACGACGACCGTTTTCACCCGTTTTCGGGGCAATCACGGCACTTTTCACCACTTCATTGCACTTTTTTGCACTGTAGCAGGAAAAACGCCCCAGACAAGCGGTTGCGCCAGAAAATTTGGTAATGAAATCAAAGGTTTAGTCGCGACTTCTCGAAAGAAATCAGAGAAAAACCATTGATCGATAACTAGTTAGATCACGTTGTCAATGTGATCCATGAAAGCGTCGCCTTTCGGCGAGCGAAGGTCACAGGATGTAGCGCGACAGGTCTTCGTTGGCGCTCAGCGACGCCAGGCGCGCGTTGACATAGTCGGCGTCGACCACCACCGTCTGGCCCGACAGGCGCGTGGCGTCGAAGCTGACGTCGTCGAGCAGGCGCTCCATCACGGTGGACAGGCGCCGCGCGCCAATGTTCTCGGTGCGCTCGTTGACGTCGAAGGCGATCTGCGCCAGCCGCGTGATGCCCTCGGGGGTGAATTCCAGCGCCACGCCCTCGGTGGCCAGCAGCGCCTGGTACTGCTTGACGAGACTCGCGTGCGTCTGCGTCAGGATGGCCTCGAAGTCCTGCACCGACAGGGAGCCCAGCTCGACGCGGATCGGGAAGCGCCCCTGCAGCTCCGGGATCAGGTCGCTCGGCTTGGCCAGGTGGAACGCGCCCGAGGCGATGAACAGGATGTGGTCGGTGCGCACCATGCCGTACTTGGTCGAGACCGTGGTGCCCTCGACCAGCGGCAGCAGGTCGCGCTGCACGCCCTGGCGCGAGACGTCGGCGCCGCTGGTTTCCTGGCGCGCCGCGACCTTGTCGATCTCGTCGATGAAGACGATGCCGTTCTGCTCCATGTTGGCGAGCGCGCGGGTCTTGACCTCGTCCTCGTTGACCAGCCTGGCCGCCTCCTCGTCGGTCAGGAGCTTGAGCGCCTCGCCGATTCTGAGCTTGCGCACGCGCCGTTTCTCCTGCCCCATCTGGCTGAACAGCCCGCGCAGCTGTTCGGCCATCTCTTCCATGCCCTGCGGGCCCATGATCTCGACCTGCGGCCGCGCGTCGGCCACCTCGACCTCGATCTCCTTGTCGTCGAGCTCCCCCTCGCGCAGCTTCTTGCGGAAGACCTGCCGCGCGGTGCTGTCGGCGGACGGCCCGTCGGTGCGGGCGGGCGGGATCAGCACGTCCAGCACGCGCTCCTCGGCCGCGTCCTCGGCGCGCGCGCGCAGCTTCTTCATGTCGTGCTCGCGCGTCTGCTTCACGGCCACCTCGGCCAGGTCGCGGATGATCGCGTCCACGTCCTTGCCGACGTAGCCCACCTCGGTGAACTTGGTCGCCTCGACCTTGATGAAGGGCGCATCCGCCAGGCGCGCCAGGCGCCGCGCGATCTCGGTCTTGCCCACGCCGGTGGGGCCGATCATCAGGATGTTCTTGGGCGTGATCTCCTGGCGCAGGCCGGCCTCGACCTGCTGGCGGCGCCAGCGGTTGCGCAGCGCGATGGCCACGGCGCGCTTGGCGCCCGCCTGGCCGACGATGTGCCGGTCGAGTTCGGAGACGATTTCCTGCGGGGTCATGGAAGACATTTTTCTACCCAGATCAGGCTCCAGCGCTTATCCAGAAAGCGCCAGCAGCTATCAAAACAATGAATCCGCGAGACTACAGCGTCTCGATGGTGTGGTGCATGTTGGTGTAGATGCACAGCTCGCCGGCGATCTCCAGCGACTTCTTCACGATGTCGACCGCGGGCAGCCCGGTGTTGGCCAGCAGCGCCTTGGCCGCCGAATGGGCGTAGGCGCCGCCCGAGCCGATGGCGACGATGCCCTGCTCGGGCTCGAGCACGTCGCCGTTGCCGGTGATGATGAGCGAGGCGCTGGCGTCGGCCACCGCCAGCATGGCCTCCAGGCGCCGGAGCACGCGGTCGGTGCGCCAGTCCTTGGTCAGCTCGATGGCCGCGCGCGTGAGCTGGCCCTGGTGTTTCTCGAGCTTGGCCTCGAAGCGCTCGAACAGCGTGAACGCGTCGGCCGTGGCGCCGGCGAAGCCCGCCAGCACCTTGTCGTGGTAGAGCTTGCGCACCTTGCGCGCGCTGCCCTTGACGATGATGTTGCCGAGCGTGACCTGGCCGTCGCCGCCGATGGCCACCTGCATGCTGCCGTCCGGCAGCGCGCGGCGCACGCTCAGGATGGTGGTGCCGTGAAACTGTTCCATAACCGTGTGATGTGGGGTCCGGCCCCGGCTTTGCAAGGCCGCGCCGCAAGCCGCGCGCCGCCCGCCGTCTTCAATTCGTGCGCGGCTCCACCCAGGCGTGCTCGCTGATGCCGACGACGTTGAAGAACACCGCGACCAGCCGGTGCAGGTTGTGGAAGTGCAGCTCCTGCCCGCGCGCCTGTTGCAGCGCGGCCCAGTTGAGCACCGATCCGACCGCGGGAAAGTCGATCCGTATCAGGCGGTCGCAGGCGATGGTGAAGGGCTGGCCGTCGCGCATCAGGGCCTCCATGGGCTGCAGCAGCGGCCCCGCATCGCCCTCGACATGGCCCGAGAGCTCGGCCACCACCCGCGCGCCGTCGTGCGCCGGCGCCAGTTCGGCCTCCCCGGTCAGCAGGTCGGCGCCCGTCACCGTCAGCACCTCGTCGCCCGGCGCATCGTCGTCGCGGTAGTTCACGCGCGGCGCCGCCCAGGACGGGGGCGAGACCTCGTAGGTGACGCAGTAGTCCAGCGCCACCAGCTCGAACGCATCCGCGTCCCCCATGAGGCGCAGCAGCGCCATGCGCACATGCCACCACTGCGGATCGGCACCGCGGTCGCCGGACACCGTGTGGGCCTGCAGCACCCGCTGCAGCGCCGCGACGCCGCGAAAGCGCAGCTCGAACGCCTGGTCCGCCCACTGCGCGAACAGCTTGCCGAGCGCGCCCACGGCGGACGGCTCGATCGCCGTCAGGCGCTCCCAGTCGAGGGTCCACGGCGGCGCCGCTCCCTGCAGCGCCGCCTGCAGCGCCGCCACCGTCTGCTGGCCCATCGTCGCCGGCGCATTCCAGCTCAGCTCGCGCGCGGCGGCGCCCTCGTCCGCCGCCGCGGCAGCGACGCCCAACTGCTCCGGCAGCGAGAACCACAGCGGCGCGGTACGGCCGAAACGCGCCGCGTAGTCGATGGCCAGCACGTCGAACGGCTCCTGCTGGCCGGTTGCGCGGTACAGGTCGAACAGCGTCATCCAGATGTCGATCTGCTGCTCCAGGCCATCGTTCGCATGCCGCGCCAGCACGCCCATCAGCCCGGACGCGGCGCCGGCGTAGTCGCCATTGGCAAACAGGATGGCAGCTTCTTCGAGATCGGGTTCGTGCACGAATTTTTCCTGTACGGGCGATGGGCCCGCCGTGGTGGCCGCCGCGTCGCTGCGCCACGCGGGGGCGCCCGGCGCATTGTCGCCCTGAAACGGCACCCGCACCGCGCGGGCCGCCTCCGGCGCCTGCGGCAGACCCAGCGGCTCGGTGGGCGCGAAGGCCTGCGTCGCCCCGGAGGGCGCCTCCCCCGCCGCGGCATCGGCCATCGGCGGCAGCGTCGTGGGGCCAGCGCCGGCGGGCGCCAGCGAGACCGGCGCGCTCGGCGCGTGTCCGCCCCGCAGCGTGGTCCCCTCCGCCGGGGCCGCGCCCCGGCCCTTCCACCACTGGCGCGACATCTGCGCCTCGATCACGTCGATCTTGCGCAGGGTTTCCTCCCTGCCGCCGGCGTCCTCCATACCCGTGTCGATGAACGAGGAAGGCATGTCCGTGCCGGCCAGATCGCCCGCCTGCGCGGGTCCCTTGCGCCGCAGCTTGCGCAGCTGGTCGAACTCGCGCTTGCGCACGAAATCATTGCGCCGCTTGCGCTCGATCATCTCCTTGAGCATCTGCCGGCTGTACTGGCTCTCGCGGCTGTCACCGAGCGAATCGAGCTCGGACCAGTCGACGGTGGGATTGCGCACGAAGCGCACCACCTTGGACAGGAAACCGCCGGACGCCTGGCCTTCCTCGCTCATGGGTTTCCCGCCGCGCGCACGCCCGCCCCCGGTGACGCCACCGGGCCACGGGCGCGCCGCCGCTCAGTCGCCGAACATCTTTTGCTTGAGCTCACGTCGCTGCTGCGCCTCCAGCGAGAGGGTGGCCGTCGGGCGCGCCACCAGGCGCCCCACGCCGATCGGGTCGCCCGTCTCGACGCAATAACCGTAGTCACCCGCATCGATGCGCCCGATCGACTGCTCTATCTTCTTGAGCAGCTTCCTCTCGCGGTCGCGCGTGCGCAGCTCCAGCGCGTGCTCTTCCTCGATCGTCGCGCGGTCGGCCGGGTCGGGCACGACCACGTTGTCCTCGCGCAAGTTCTCCGTGGTGGCGCCGGCGTTGTCGTGGATGTCCTGCTTGAGCTGCACGAGCTTCAGGCGGAAGAACGCGAGCTGCTTCTCGTTCATGTACTCGCTGTCGGGCATGGCGAGCACCTCGGCGTCGGTCAGCTCCTCGGCGGACTTGGTCTTCCATTGGTTGGCCAGCTTCGAATCTTTCTTGGCGGCCGCCACAGATTTTTGCAGGGTCGTGGTCATAGGTAGGTGCGTGCTGGCAAAAGTGGAAATGGGCGTCGTGCGTTTCGCGGATGGTACCCCGTCGCTCGACGGGCGGCGATTGTATAGACCCCTTCCGGCGCAGCGCAAGGCGGCGCCCCATGTCCGCGCACCCGGGTGCGGCAATGGCCGGCAGCGCCCGGCGCAACCCACGGCGCCGGTCATGCCGCCAGGCACTGCTCCAGGCCCTGGAAGAAGATGTCCTTGGGCAGGTCGATGCCGATGAACACCATGCGGCTCTGGCGCGGCTCGCCCTCGCCCCACGCGGGCCCCAGGTCGCTGCCCATGAGCTGGTGCACGCCCTGGAAGATCACCTTGCGCTCGGTGCCCTTCATGGCCAGCACGCCCTTGTAGCGCAGCATGCGCGGGCCGTAGACGTTGACGATGGCGCCGATGAAATCCTCCAGCTTGGCCGGGTCGAAGGGGCGATCGGCGCGAAAGACGAAGCTCTTGACGTCGTCGTCGTAGTGGTGGTGGTGCAGGTGCGCGCAGTGCTCGCCGTGCTCGTGCCCATGGTCGTGGTGCTCATGGTCGTGGTCGTGGTGCCCGTGATCGTCTTCCTTGAGGAAGTCCGGGTCGACGTCCAGCTTGTCGTTGAGGTTGAAGCCGCGCAGGTCGAGCACCTCCCCGAGCGGCACCTCGCCGAAATGCACCGCGCGGATCGGCGCGCGCGGGTTCATGTGCTTGAGGCGATGGGTCAGCGCGTCCTTCTCGGCTTCGCTCACCAGGTCGGTCTTGGACAGGAAGATCTGGTCGGCGAAGCCCACCTGGCGGCGCGCCTCCTGGCGCGTGTCGAGCTGCTCGTTGGCGTGCTTGGCGTCGACCAGCGTGATGACCGAGTCGACCAGGTAGGTCTCCGCGATCTCGTCGTCCATGAAGAAGGTCTGCACCACCGGGCCGGGATCGGCCAGGCCGGTGGTCTCGATCACCACGCGCTCGAAATCGAGCAGGCCCTTGCGCTTCTTGGCCGCGAGCAGGCGCAGCGTGTCGCGCAGGTCTTCGCGGATGGTGCAGCAGACGCAGCCGTTGCTCATCTGCAGGATCTGCTCCTTGGACTCGGTGACCAGCAGGTCGCTGTCGATGTTCTCCTCGCCGAACTCGTTTTCGATCACGGCGATTTTCTGGCCGTGCGACTCGGTGAGCACGCGCTTGAGCAGCGTGGTCTTGCCCGAGCCGAGGAAGCCGGTGAGGATGGTGGCGGGAATCAGGGACATGGGAAGCCTTGCAGGGACACGGAACGAAACCGCGGCCGCGTCGCGGTGCGGCCGCCATCAGCCGATTTTAGTTGAAATATGGCAATAGCGCTTGTGCATCAACCGTCAACAGCTATCTATATAGGAGCAAACTCACAATCTTGCATGAGGTTCGCAGGGCAAACAAAAACCCTGGCGCCGGACCGCTCCGCCGCCAGGGTCCGCGGGCCGCGGTCTTTACTTGCGCCAGTAGTTGTTGGCCGCCGCGACGGTCTGGAAATTGGTCGCGATCACCTGCGAGGCCGCGGTCAGCCCTGCCGCGTCGTTGGCATATTCCGGCCGCAGCTTGTGCAGCACCTCGGTATCGGGCTGGGTGTACTTGACGCCGCGCCGGCTCAGCGTGATGGCGAGCTCGAAACCTTGCTGGGGCGTGTCGGTGATCAGGCTGGGCAGCCACGTGTCGGCCATGGGGTTCTCCTTCGGTGCTTGTTGCGAAATGCCCATTCTGCCGCAGCCCCCAAGGCCGTACACCGATCAGGGCCGCAACCGGCGGTCACTTGCGGTGCGCCCGCGGATGCGCCTGGTCGTACGCCTTGGCCAGGTGCTGGAAATCGAGCCGCGTGTACACCTGCGTGGTGCTGATGTTGGCATGCCCGAGCAGCTCCTGCACGGCCCGCAGGTCACCGCTGGACTGCAGCAGGTGGCTGGCGAACGAGTGGCGCAGCATGTGCGGGTGCACCGGCGTGGCCAGCCCCGCCTGCTGGCTGCGCTGGCGCAGCCGCTGCCAGACCGCCTGCGGCGTGAGCCGCGTGCCGCGCCGTCCGACGAACAGCGCCGCGGCAAGCTGCCCGGCCGCGCCGGCGGCGAAGGGCTGCGCGCGCACCGCGAGCCAGCCCCGCAGCGCCGCCGCGGCGGCCCGCCCGAGGGGCACCTGGCGCCACTTGGACCCCTTGCCGAAGACATGGGCCTCGCCCGCCTGCAGATCCACCCAGCCATGGCCCTGCTGCTGCGCCGACGCGCTCGGCGCGGCATCGAGCCCCACCAGCTCGCCCACGCGCAGGCCGCAGCCGTAGAGCAACTCGACGAGGGCCGCGTCGCGCGCCTCGAGCCACGGGTCGGCGGCCGGCGCGGCGTACTCGGCCAGGCGCACCGCCTCGTCCACGGGCAAGGCCTTGGGCAGCAGGCGCGGCGACTTGGGCGCGCGCACGTCCTGCGCCGGGTTGCTCGCCACCAGGGCGTGCTGCCCCGCCCAGGCGTAGAAGCCGCGCCACGCGGAAAGGGTCAGCGCCAGGCTTCTGCCGCCATGGCCGCCGGCGTGCAGCTGCGCGACGAAGCGCCTGACGCGGGCACCCTCCAGCTGCAGCAGGGGCGTGCCATCGGCCAGCCGCGCCAGCCGCTGCAGCTCCTGCTGGTACAGCGCCACGGTGCGCGCCGCCAGGCGCTTTTGCACGCGCAGGTATTGCAGGTACTGCAGCGCCTCGGGGGGCAGGCCCTGGGGCACGGCGGCTCTTCTCTCAACGCAGCCGCGTCAGGGCGGCGCTCGCGAGCTCGGCCATGCGCGCGAGGAATTCCGTGCCCATGGTGCTGTCGAAGCGCGCCGCGTCAGGCGAGCCGAGCACCAGCAGGCCGAACGCCGGCCGCGCCGTGTCGTCGATCGCGCCGTCGCGCAGGGGCAGCAGCGCCACCGACTGCACCTGGTCGGCCTGCGGCAGCCAGGCCAGCGTCTCGAAGCCGAGGTTGGGTCCGCAGAACGGCATCGTCAGCGAGGAGGCGAACGAGCGCACGTCGCCGCTCGCGCCCTGCATGTGCGCGCCCTGGGCGTACGCGGGCGCCACGTCCCACACGCGCAGCGCCACCTGCGGCACTTCGAACCACGCGACGATGCCCTGCTCCACCGCGACGGGCACCTCGGCCGGGTCGCGCACCGCCACCAGTTCGCGCGTCCATTGCTGGATCTTGTCGGCAATCGTGGCGTTTTCGCCGCCATTGCGCATCATCTCCATGATCCGCTGCTCCAGCCCCTTGATTCTCTCGCGCAGCATCTCGGCCTGGCGCTCCTGCAGGCTGACCGTGCGCTGGCCATGCTCGCTGGCCAGCACCACGCTGGCGAGCAACTGCGCATGGCGCTCGAAAAACCCGGGGGTATTGACCAGGAACTGGGCGATGTCGTCTTCGGTGATGGGCGCAACAGGCGATGTGTTCATGGGAACTCTGGAAACGCAAGGCTGACTCCATGCATCTTAAGGCAATGCCGCGCCGCGCCTGCGCGCCGCACACGGGCGAAATGCTTCATGGATAATTGACCACGACCGCGGCATGGCCTTCCCCGATGGGCCGCAGGTTGCCGCTTCGCTTCATCCCCACCTGCTCGCGAGGTACTCTCATGGCCTTCTTCGACATTTTTCACCACCCCCGCGCCGGCGCGGTACTGCTGCGCACCGTGCTCGCGGTGCTGCTGCTGTTTCACGGCTGGGCCAAGCTCAGCGGCGGGATCGGCTGGCTGGTCGGGATGCTGGAGAAAATGGGCTACCCAGGGTTCTTCGCCTACGCCGTCTACCTGGGCGAGGTGGTCGCTCCGCTGCTGCTGCTGGCGGGCGTGCTCGTCGTCCCGGCGGCACTGCTGGTCGCGATCAACATGGTCGTCGCCTACCTGCTGATGCACCAGGGGCACGTGTTCGAACTCAACCAGTCGGGCGGCTGGGCGCTCGAGCTGCAGGCGTTCTACTTCTTCAGCGCCATCGTGGTCGCGCTGACGGCCAAGCCCAGGAATTGAGCGCCGCCTGACCCGGGGGCATGTCGCCATAATCGCGCCATGCCCCGCACCAGCCAACTCCTGTACCCGCACCGCGACCCTCCCGCCCCCCTGCCCGCGGCCACCGTGCTGCTGCTGCGCGACGATGCCGCGGCGGGCCTGCAGGTGCTGATGACGCGCCGCTCGGCCAAGGCCAGCTTCGCGCCCGGCGCCTACGTCTTCCCGGGCGGCGGCATCGAGGCCGCGGACGCCGCCGCCCACCCCCTCGCCAGCCACCGCCCCGGCCAGGCCGGCGCCGCGCTCACGCAGGCCATCGCCGCGATCCGCGAGAGCTTCGAGGAACTGGGCATCGTGCTCGCGCGCCGCGCGGACGGGAGCTGGGCCCATGCCGGGGACATCGCGGCCATGGACCGCAAGGCGCCGCTGGCCGCGCAGTGCAGCGCACGCGGGCTGCTGCTGGCGGCCGACGCCATGTTCCTGCTGGCGCACTGGACCACCGACCGCGACCTGCCCAAGCGCTTCGACGTGCCCTTCCTGGTCGCACGCATGCCGCCGGGGCAGACACCGGTGCCGGACAACGCCGAGCAGTTCGCGCCCGAATGGGTCAGCCCCGCCGATGCGCTCGCGCGCCACGCGGGGGGCGGCTTTTTCATGATCTTCCCGACCATCCGCACGCTCGAGCGCCTGACGCGCTTCGCCAGTGTGGATGCGGTGCTGGGCGCGCTGGCCGGCGAGAAACCGCTGTGGACGAGCTGCCCGCGCGCCGGCCTGAAGAACGGCAAGGACTCGCGCCACATGGAGCACGAGCCGGAGTTCGGCGAGCTGGCCCTGGTCTGCCCTGACGGGCAGATCCGCCACGCGCTCGACTGGCAGAGCGAGCATCCCGTGCCGCTGCTGAAGAACGTGCAGCGCCTGACCGCGCCCAACCCCGGCGTGATGACCGGCCCCGGCACCAACAGCTACCTGGTCGGCGACCCGGTCACCGGCTACATCGCGATCGACCCCGGCCCGGTCGATGCCGGGCACCAGGAGCGCCTGTGGCGCGCGGCGGGCGGCGACATCCGCATGATCGTCTGCACCCACTCGCACCCCGACCACTCCCCGGGCGCGCGGCCGCTGCAGCAGCGGTGCGAGCAGGCGGGCAGGCCCAGGCCGCCCATCCTCGGCCTGCCCTCCGAGCCCACGGCGCGCGCGCACAGCGCGTTCACGCCCGACCGCACGCTCCTGGATGAGGAGCTGCTCGCGCTTTCTGGGCAAGGGCCGGATGGCAAAATCACCCATACCCTGGAAGTCGTCCATACGCCCGGCCACGCGGCCAACCACGTCTGCCTGCTGCTGCGCGAGGACGGCCTGCTGTTCTCGGGCGACCACATCCTGAGTGGCAGCACCACGGTGATCGACCCGCCCGACGGCAACATGGCCGACTACCTCGACTCCCTCGACCGGCTCGACCAGCTGTGCGCGCAGTGGAAGGCCGCCTTCATCCTGCCCGCGCACGGCCACGTGCTGGGCGACGCGCGCGGCGCCATTGCGCAGCTCAAGGCCCACCGCCTGGCGCGCGAGGCCAAGGTGCTCGCCGCGATGCAGAAGCTGCCCGAAGGCACGCCGGAGCAGTGGGTGGAGCTGGCCTACGACGACGTGCCGCCGCGCATCTGGCCGGTGGCGCAGCGCTCGCTGCTGGCGCACGTCGAGCGCATCCGCATGTCCCGGCCGGGCAACGACTGAGTTCGATTGCGCTTCATCAGGAAGCGCGGGGCGGAACGGGGCACGGCATATCCATATGCCGCGAATGTCTGAAACCTTCGGCAAATCGCCTATATCTTTCCGGCTTCTCATGACTTTCCGGAATGGACAATGAAAGCCGACACCATCCTGCAAACCATAGGCCGCACGCCGCACGTGCGCCTGCACCGCCTGTTCGGTGCCGCCGCCGAGGTCTGGCTCAAATGCGAGCGCGCCAACCCCGGCGGCTCGCTCAAGGACCGCATCGCCCTGGGCATGGTCGAGGCGGCCGAGCGCGAGGGGCGGCTCGAGCCCGGCGGCACCATCATCGAGCCCACGAGCGGCAACACCGGCGTGGGCCTGGCCATGGTCGCGGCCGTCAAGGGCTATCGGCTCGTCGTCGTGATGCCCGAGAGCATGAGCGTCGAGCGCCGTCGCCTGATCCGCGCCTTTGGCGCCGAGCTGGAACTCACGCCCAAGGAAAAAGGCACCAGCGGGGCCGTCGCGCGCGCACGCGAGCTGACCGAGCAAACGCCCGGCGCGGTGATGCTCAACCAGTTCGACAACCCCGCCAACGTGCAGGCCCACGCCCGCACCACGGCGCAGGAAGTGCTGGCCGATTTCCCCGAGGGGCTCGACGCCATCATCACCGGCGTCGGCACCGGCGGCCACATCACGGCACTGGCGCGCGAGCTCAAGCCCCGCTGGCCGCAGCTCAAGGTCTACGCCGTCGAGCCCCGCCAGTCGGCCGTGATCAGCGGCAACCCACCCGGACCGCACGGCATCCAGGGCCTGGGCGCGGGCTTCATCCCCAAGAACCTCGACACCCGCGTGATCGACGGCGTGATCGCCATCGACGACGAGGACGCGCGCGAATGGGCGCGCCAGTGCGCCCGCCAGGAAGGCATCCTGGTGGGCATCTCCACCGGCGCCGCGCTGGCGGCGATCGCGCGCCAGCTGCCCCTGCTGCCCGCAGGCAGCAGGGTGCTGGGCGTGAACTACGACACGGGCGAGCGCTATCTGTCGGTCGACGGCTTTCTGCCCGCCGCCTGAGCCCCTGCCCTCCCGGCATGACACCACGGCCGCCTTGCGCGGCCGTTTTTCATGCCTGCCGGATAAGATCGATCCTCCCAATCACCTCCCACCCCCAGGAGCGGACATGGCAGTCGTTTTGCAAGTCGATTTCACGATGGACGGCCCGTTCGGCGCCGAACTCTCCCAGGCGTTCGAAGGCCTGGCCAGAAGCATCGGCCAGGAGCCCGGTTTCCTCTGGAAGATCTGGACCGAGGACGCCGACGCCAGGCAAGCCGGCGGCATCTACCTGTTCGACACCCGCGAGAACGCCCAGCGCTATCTGGAGATGCACTCCCGGCGTCTCGCCCAGGCGGGCGTGCGCGACATCCGTGCCCGCATCTACGCCATCAACGAGGTGCTGACGGCCATCAACAAGGGGCCGGTGGGCTGACTACCTCCCTCACCCGCTCGGCAAGCCCGAGGGGGTGATGCGCTTCGCCGCCGATCGTGACAGCGCAACAGGCCGGCTGGCTGCTCATGCCGTGCCGAGGCACGATGGCGCGCCTGAAACCCTGCTTCACTTGCGCGTTACATGCAACATCTCCATCGTGTTGCATGTAACGAAAAAGAGGCCCCCATGACAGCAGCCCAAGTCAACGCCCGCGTGCAAAAGCACCGTGACGCCCTGCGCCAGGCCGGTCTGCGCCCGGTGCAGCTGTGGGTGCCCGATACGCGTCGCCCCGGCTTCGCCCTGGAATGCCAGCGCCAATGCCTGCTGATTGCCCAGGCCGATGGCGCCGACCCAGCCTTGCAGTCCTTCACGAATGCGGCACTGGCTGACGTGCAAGGCTGGACGGATTGATGCCCGGCGACCTGGTGACCATTGCCTTGCAGGGCGACCTTGGCAAACTCCGGCCCGCGCTGGTCATCCAGGCAGACTGGTTTGCCGCGCACGCCAGCGTGACCGTGCTGCCCGTCTCCAGCACCCTGGTGGAGGCACCGCTGCTGCGGATAACCCTGCAACCCAGCCCCGACAACGGCTTGCAAAAACCCTCGCAAATCATGGTGGACAAGGCCATGACGGTGCAACGCGACAAGCTTGGCCCCGCCTTTGGCCGCATCGACGCCGATGCGCTGGTGGAGGTGGAGCGCTGCCTGGCGGTATTTCTGGGGCTGGGGAAATGAACCGAACACCAGCTGCGGCTGTTCCTGCGCACCCTTCCCCCGAGGCACAAAGCGGCATGGCGCCACGGCTGGGTGAATGACGGCAGAAACCTGGACGATGCCGTGAAGCATGCCCGGCATGCAGGGCACGCGCGAGCGGCGGCACGAACCATGCCTGCCGCTGCCGCATGAAAAGTGTGAAGCCCACCGGTAAGCCGGATTCTGTGCGTGCGGTTGCCCGCACGTGACCGCCATTACTCTGGGCCGGGGGTCGCCCCGCCGGCTCGATGCCACCTACCCGCACACTCCGGGGGCCCCGTCAACGTGTGCCTACTTGGTGTTGCTGCGCGCAGAGATTGCCCGTTTCACCCGAAGCGGGCGCCGCCCGCTTCGGGTGGCCATGGTCTTTGCGGCTTGCGCCGCAAACCGTCTGGCTTGCGCCAGCCGTGCCCGCTTGCGCGGACGACCGATGGAACACCGTCGGTGGCCTGCTGCCTGCTCGACTCGTCTCTGTTGCTCTGATCCTCACCTCGCGGTGGACAGCCGTTGGCTGCTGCGCTGCCCTGTGCAGTCCGGACGTTCCTCCAGTGCGGCCTTTCGGCACTTGCACCAGCGGCGGTCTGGTGTGCTTCACGGGCGCGATTATCCCGCCAAATCAGCGCGGCAGCATCTGGTAGATGTCGTAGGCGATGAGCAGCACCGCGCCGACGATGCCCAGCATCATCAGCCACGGCCCCCAGCGCCGCTCACGCGCCGAAAACCCCACGAGCAACAGCACGCAGCTCGCGGCGAGCAGCAGCATCGAGGACTGGAACAGGGTCATGCGGGCCTTCCCATCGCCGTTACCATGACCGCATTGTCCACGCGCCCCGTCCCTCTTTGCCATGCATACCACGCTGAGCCATGCCGGTGCCCGACTGCAGAGCGGCGCCACCACGTCCGAGCAACTGACGCGCGAGGCGCTCGCGCGCGCCGCCAGCGGCGAAGGTCCGCGCGTGTTCACCCGCGTCTTTCGCGACAACGCGCTGGCCGAGGCGCGCGCCAGCGACCTGCTGCGCGCCGCCGGCGCGCCGCGCTCGCCGATCGACGGCCTGCCGATCTCGGTCAAGGACCTGTTCGATGTCGCCGGCCACACCACGCACGCCGGCAGCCGCGTGCTCGAAGGCAGGCCGGCGGCCGGGCGCAGCGCGCCCGTCGTCGAGCGCCTGCGCGCCGCCGGCGCGGTCATCGTCGGCAGCACCAACATGACGGAGTTCGCGTTCTCCGGCATCGGCCTGAACCCGCACTACGGCACGCCGCGCAACCCCTGGGGGCGCGACGGCGGCGGCGGGCGCATTCCCGGCGGGTCGTCGTCGGGCGCAGCGGTGAGCGTCACCGACGGCATGGCGCTCGCCGCGGTCGGCACCGACACCGGCGGCTCCGTGCGCATCCCCTCGGCGCTGTGCGGGCTCACGGGCTTCAAGCCCACGGCGCGGCGCATCCCGACGCAGGGCGCGCTGCCGCTGTCGACCACGCTCGACTCGATCGGGCCGCTCGCCGCCTCGGTGCGCTGCTGCGCGCTGCTCGACAGCGTGCTCGCGGGCGAGCCGTTCACCGAACCGGTGCCCGCGGAGCCGGACGGCCTGCGCCTGCTGGCGCCGACCAACGTGGTGCTCGACGGCATGGACGCCACCGTGGCCGCCGCGTGGGAGCGCGCGCTGGCCCGGCTGGAACGGCTGGGCTCACGCATCACCCGCGCGGCGCTCGCCCCGCTGGACGAACTCGCGGCGATCCACGCGCGCGGCACGTTCTCGGGTGCCGAGGCCTGGGCCTGGCACCGGTCCTTGCTGCCGCAGCGGCAAAACGAATACGACCCGCGCGTGGCCTCGCGCATCCTGCACGGACGCGGCATGTCGGCGGCCGACTACATCGACCTGCTGGCCGCGCGCCGGCACTGGATCGCGCGCACGCGGGCGGCGCTCGCCGGCTTCGACGCCTTCCTCATGCCCACGGTGCCGATCGTCGCGCCAGAGATCGCGCCGCTGCAGGCGAGCGACGAGGCCTTCTTCGCCGCCAACGCGCTGATCCTGCGCAACACCTCGCTGGTCAACTTCCTGGACGGCTGCGCGATCTCGCTGCCCTGCCATCGCGCGGGCGAGGCGCCGGTGGGGCTGAGCCTGGCGTGCCCGGGCGGGCAGGACGCGCGGCTGCTGTCGCTGGCGCTGGCCGTCGAGGCCGCCCTGGCAGCCTGAAAACAAGTATCGAATCTGGCCTTAGCGCTTATTCCACACGCGCTATAAGCTCCTGTTTTTGTAGTTCCTGCGTGCGCCGCCACTGCCCCATCAGGGCATCCCAGCGGGCCCGCGCGCCATGCACGTGGCGCGCTTTCACGTGCCCGTAGCCGCGGATGTCCTCGGGGATGCGGGCGATCTGCACCGCCAGGTCGCGCCGCTCCCGCGCCAGGCCAGCCAGCAGCTCTTCGATGCAGGCGCGGTACTCTCCGATCAGCGCGCGCTCCATGCGCCGCTCGGCGGTGCGGCCGAACGGGTCCAGCGGCGTGCCGCGCAGGCCCTTGAGCCGCGCCAGCACCGCGAATCCCTGGCGCACCCAGGGGCCGTAGGCCTGCTTGACGAGCTCGCCCTTGGCGTTCTTCTTCGACCACAGCGGCGGCGCCAGGTGGTGCACCAGCTTGTAGTCGCCCTCGAAGCCGTCGGCGATCCGCGCCAGGAAGGCCGCATCGGTGTGCAGCCGCGCCACCTCGTACTCGTCCTTGTACGCCATGAGCTTGAAGAGGTAGCGCGCCACCGCCTCGGCCAGCGGCGTATCTGCCCCGAGCGCGCTCTCGGCCACACGCACCCGCTCGACGAAGGCCTGGTACTGCCCGGCATAGGCGGCGTCCTGGTAGGCGGTGAGGAACTCCACGCGGCGCGCGACCAGCTCGGCCAGGCCGGGCTGGCGTGCCTTCGCGATCGCCTGGCGCGCGCCGAACAGCGCCTGCACCGCCGCCAGGTCGGCCGCGCAGTGGCGCCCCCACTCGAAGGCCGCGAGGTTGTTCTGCACCTGCACGCCGTTGAGCTCGATGGCCCGGCGCAGCGCCACCCGCGTGAGCGGCACCCAGCCCTTTTGCCAGGCGTAGCCCAGCAGCAGCGGGTTGGTGTAGATGCTGTCGCCCAGCAGCTGCGTGGCCGCGCGCTCGGCATCGAGCGGCAGCAGGCGGTCGGGGCCCACGGCCTCGCCCACCGCCGCCTCGCAGCCGCCGAGCGGGAACTGCCAGTCCGGGTTGTGCACGAAGGCCGCCGCGGGCGTGCGGTGGGTGTTGAGCACGACGAAGGTGTGGCCCGCCCGCATCACCGACAGCGTGGTCTTGTTGGCGGTCACGATGCCCTCGCAGCCGATCACGAGGCTGGCCTGCGCGGTGTCCACGCGCGTGGTGTGGATGGCCTCGGGCCGTTCGGCGATCTGGATGTAGCTCCAGGTGGCGCCGCCTTTTTGCGCCAGGCCCGCGGCGTCCTGCGTGACCACGCCCTTGCCTTCCAGGTGCGCCGCCATGCCGAGCAGCTGGCCTATCGTGATGACCCCGGTGCCGCCGACGCCCGCGACGACGATGCCCCACGCGCTCTCGCATGCCGGCAGCGGCGGCTCGGGCAACTGCGGCATGCCGGCCAGGTCGCCCTTCTTCTCGCGCTGCGGTTTCTTGCGCTGGCCGCCCTCGACCGTGACGAAGCTCGGGCAAAAGCCCTTGACGCAGGAAAAGTCCTTGTTGCAGGTGTTCTGGTTGATCTGGCGCTTGCGGCCGAACTCGGTCTCCACCGGCTCGACCGAGAGGCAGTTGGACTGCACCGAGCAGTCGCCGCAGCCCTCGCACACCAGCTCGTTGATGACGACGGTCTTGGCCGGCGTGGCAAGCGTTCCACGCTTCCTGCGGCGGCGCTTCTCGGTGGCGCAGGTCTGGTCGTAGATCAGCGCGGTGCAGCCCTTGATGTCGCGCAGCTCGCGCTGGATGCGGTCGAGCTCGTCGCGGTGGAACACCTCGACGCCCGGCGGCAGCTCGTCGAGCAGTTCCGGGTGCCCGGTCCGCGCCGTATTCGCCGGGTGCACATGGCCGCGGTACTTCTCGGGCTCGTCGGTCACCACCACGGTCTTGACCACGCCCTCGGCGCGCAGGCTGTGCGCGATCTGCGCCACCGAGTGGCCCTCCGGGCGCTCGCCCACGGGCTGGCCGCCGGTCATCGCCACCGCGTCGTTGTAGAGGATCTTGTAGGTGATGTTGACGCCCGCGGTCACGCTCTGGCGAATGGCCAGCAGCCCGCTGTGGAAATACGTGCCGTCGCCCAGGTTGGCGAACAGGTGCGGGTCGGTGGTGAACGGCGCCTGGCCGACCCAGGTCACGCCCTCGCCGCCCATCTGCGTGAAGGTGGAGGTGGCGCGGTCGGGCATCCAGGTGGCCATGAAGTGGCAGCCTATGCCGGCCACCGCGCGCGAGCCCTCGGGCACGCGGGTGCTGGTGTTGTGCGGGCAGCCGCTGCAGAACCAGGGCGTGCGCTCGCCGGTGTCCACCTTCTGCCCGGCCAGGCTGCGCTCGCGCGCGTCGATCTCGGCCAGGCGCGCGTCCATGCGCGCGGCCACCTCGTCCGGCACGCCCAGGCGCTTGAGGCGCTGCGCGATCGCCTTGGCGACGAGCGCGGGCGTGAGGTCGGCCTTGGGCCGCAGCAGCCAGTGCGCGCCGGGGTTGGGCGAGCTCCATTCGCCGCCTTCCTCGTCGAACTTGCCGAGCACGCGCGGGCGCACGTCGTCGCGCCAGTTGTACAGCTCTTCCTTGAGCTGGTACTCGATCATCTGGCGCTTTTCCTCGACCACCAGGATCTCCTGCAGGCCACGCGCGAAATCGCGCGTGCCGCTCGCCTCCAGCGGCCAGACCACGCCCACCTTGTGCACGCGGATGCCGAGCCGGCGGCAGGTAGCGTCGTCGAGCCCCAGATCGACCAGCGCCTGGCGCATGTCGTTGTAGGCCTTGCCGCTGGCGATCAGGCCGAAGCGGTCGTGCGGCCCCTCGATCACGTTGTGGTTGAGCCGGTTGGCGCGGATGTAGGCCAGCGCCGCGTACCACTTGTAGTCCATCAGCCGCGCTTCCTGCGCCAGGGCCGCGTCGGGCCAGCGGATGTGCAGGCCGCCCTCGGGCATGGCAAAGTCCTCGGGCAGGACGATCCGCACGCGCCCGGGGCCGATGTCGACGCTGGCCGACGATTCGACCACCTCCTGGATGGTCTTCATGCCCGACCACAGGCCGGCGAAGCGGCTCATGGCGAAGGCATGCAGCCCGAGGTCGAGGATCTCCTGCACGCTCGCCGGGAAGAACACCGGCGTGCCGCAGGCCTTGAAGATGTGGTCGCTCTGGTGCGCCGCGGTGCTGCTCTTGCTGATGTGGTCGTCGCCCGCCACCGCGATCACGCCGCCGTGGCGCGCGGTGCCCGCCATGTTGGCGTGCTTGAACACGTCGCCGCTCCGGTCCACGCCCGGGCCCTTGCCGTACCAGATGCCGAAGACGCCGTCGTACTTCTTGCTCTCGGGGTAGATGTCGAGCTGCTGCGTGCCCCAGACGGCAGTGGCGGCGAGTTCCTCGTTCACGCCCGGCTGGAACACGATGTGCTGCGCCTGCAGGTGCTTGCGCGCCGCCCACAGCGCCTGGTCGTAGCCGCCCAGGGGCGAGCCGCGGTAGCCGCTGATGAAGCCGGCGGTGTTCAGGCCCGCGGCGGCATCGCGCCGGCGCTGCAGCATGGGCAGGCGCACCAGCGCCTGCGTGCCGCTCATGAAGGCGCGGCCCTGCTCCAGCGTGTATTTGTCGTCAAGGGTGGCCGTTTCGAGCGTGCGGCGCACGTCTTCGGGCAGAGGGGCGTTCATGGTCGTTCGTCTCCGGTCTTCATCCCGCCTGCGGCGGCTGGTTCTGCGAAAGCGCAGTGTATGCGTACGAAGGCGATAGATGTTTTCTTTTTTTGCCGTAAAAACGATGATTCGAGAAAGAATATTCCTTAAAATCGGCATTTATGGAAACGCTTGACAGCTTCGACATCGCCATCCTGGACCACCTGCAGGCCAACGCGCGCCTGACCAATGCCGAGCTGGCCCAGCGCGTGGGCCTGTCGGCCGCGCCCTGCTGGCGGCGCGTGCGCGCGCTCGAGCAGGCGGGCTACATCCGCGGCTACCACGCCGAGATCGACCGCCACAAGATCGGCCTGGGCGTGCTCGCCTTCGTGCGGCTGGACGCCGAGCGCTGCACCGGCGAGCTGACGCGCGCGATGGAGCAGGCGATCGCCCGCGTCCCCGAGGTGATCGCCTGCCACTACATCAGCGGCACCGGCATCTTCGAGCTGCAGGTGGTGGCGCGCGACCTGGAGAGCTTCGCGCAGTTCGCGCGCCGCGAACTGCTCACCCTGCCCAACGTGAAAGACATGCACACCAGCTTCTCGCTCGGCGAGGTCAAGGCCGGCGGGGCGCTGCCGCTGCCGGCGGCGGGCGCGGGGCGCGGGCGTTGAAGCGGCCAGCCGCCGCCGATTCCCGCCACAATCGGCCGATGCCCGACACGCCATCCCAGCACGCCAGCGAAGACGCCGACGCCGCGCAGGCCGCGGCCGCGGCCGAGCTGCGCGCCAGCCAGGCGCAGCGCGTGGCCGACTCGCCGTTCGCGCCGCTGGCCGCTCCCGTGTTCCGCATGCTGTGGCTGGCCTCGCTCACGGCCAACGTCTGCATGTGGATGAACGACGTGGCCAGCGCCTGGCTGATGACCACCCTGACCGATTCGCCGGTGCTCGTGGCGCTGGTGCAGACCGCCTCCACGCTGCCGGTGTTCCTGCTCGGCCTGCCCAGCGGCGCGCTGGCCGACATCCTGGACCGGCGCCGCTACCTGATGGTGACGCAGTTCTGGGTCGCGGCGGTGGCCATCGTGCTGTGCGTGGCGGTGCTGGGCGGCGCGCTCACGCCCTGGGCGCTGCTGGTGCTGACCTTCGTCAACGGCATCGGCCTGGCGATGCGCTGGCCGGTGTTCTCGGCCATCGTGCCGGAGCTGGTCGAGCGCCCCCAGCTGCCCGCGGCGCTGGCGCTCAACAGCGTGGCCATGAACGTCTCGCGCGTGGTCGGCCCGCTGACGGCCGGCGCCATCATCGCCAGCGCGGGCACGGCCTGGGTCTATGTGCTCAATGCGCTGCTGTCGCTGGCGGCGGGCATCGCCATCCAGCGCTGGCGCCGCGCGCCGACGCACCACCCGCTGGGACGCGAGCCGCTGGGCAGCGCGATGCGCGTGGGTTGGCAGTTCGTGCGCGAATCGCCCCGCATGCGCGGCGTGCTCTGGCGCATCTCGGTGTATTTCCTGCACGCGGCGACCCTGCTGGCGCTGCTGCCGCTGGTGGCACGCGACATCGAGGGCGGCGGCGCGGCGGCGTTCACCGTGCTGCTGGCGTCGATGGGCGCGGGCGCGGTGGGCGCGGCCATGGTGCTGCCGCGGCTGCGCCGATCGATGTCCACCGAGGCCATGGTGCGGCGCGGCACGCTGGTCCAGGCGCTGGGCATGGCGCTGGTGGCGGCGGCGCCCTCGCTCGCGCTGGCGGTGCCCGCGATGCTGCTGGCGGGCGCGGCCTGGATGTCCACCACCAACACGCTCACGGTGGCGGCGCAGCTGGCGCTGCCGCACTGGGTGCGGGCGCGCGGCATGTCGATCTACCAGATGGCCATCATGGGCGCGACGGCGGCGGGCGCTGCCATCTGGGGGCAGGTGGCCTCGCTCACCTCGGTCCACCTGAGCATGGCGCTGGCGGCGCTCTCGGGCGTGCTGGCCATGGCGCTGGTGCAGCGCCGGGTGCGCGACAGCAGCGCAGACGAAGACCTGACGCCGTCGCACGCCTTCCAGCAGCCGCGCGCGGCCGGCACGCCGACGGCCGGGCGGCGGCTGGTGACCTGCGTGGAGTACCTCGTCCCGCCGGCGCGCGAGGCGGAGTTCCGCGCGCTCATGCAGGAGAGCCGCCGCTCGCGCCTGGGCAGCGGCGCGCTCACCTGGGAGCTGCAGCACGACATCGCCGACCCGCGCCGCTTCATCGAGCGCGTGGTGGATGCGTCGTGGACCGAATACCTGCGCCGCTTCGACCGCTACACGGCATCGGACGCCGCGCTGCGCGACCGCAAGCTGGCCTTTCACGTGGGCGACGAGCCGCCGCTGGTCACGCGCTACGTGGTCGAGGACGATTGATCAAGAATTGAGCAGCGCCAGCCGCTCGGGCGTGCCCACGTCCACCCAGCGGCCGTCGTGGCGCTCGCCACCCACCCGCCCCGCGGCCATCGCGCGGCGCAGCAGCGGCGCGAGCGGCGCCGCCACGCCCCGCGGGTTGCCCGGCGCGATGTCGCACCACGGCGGCGCGAACAGCTCGGCGCGCAGCAGCGCGATGGTGCTGTAGGTCAGGCGCGCGCGCGGCTCCAGCCCGGCGCCGTCGAGCACCCTGCCTTGCGGCGTCAGGCCGAAGTCGCCCTGCGGGTGGTGCGGCGGATTGGGCACGAGCCACAGGTGCGCCAGGTCGCTGCCGGCGGCAAAGCGCGCCACGGCCCGTGCCGCGAAACGGAAATCCGGCGCGAACACGTCGCCCGCCGCCAGCCAGAACACCGGCCCCAGCAAGGGCAGCGCGCGCGCGATGCCGCCCGCCGTCTCCAGCGCACGGCCAAAGTCCCGGCCTTCCTCCGAGTATGAAATCGGGAGCTGCTCGCGCTTGCCAGATGCGGGTTTCAGCTCGAAAACACTCCCAAAATGCTGGCTGATCCTCTCGCCCAGCCACGCCGTGTTGAGCACCACCCGCGGCACGCCCGCGCTCGCCAGCGCCGCCAGGTGCCACGCCAGCAGGGGGCGCCCCTGCACTGGCAGCAGCGGCTTGGGACAGGTGTCGGTGAGCGGGCGCATGCGCTCGCCACGCCCTGCGGCCAGCAGCAGGGCGGGGACTTGGGCGCCGGTTTCGGGGGGCATCGCGCGCCAGTGTAGGGCCCCGCCGCCGCAGTACGATGGCGCACCATGACATCGATCCACGCGCAGCGCCGCGCCCGGCTGGCGGCCCAACTCGGCCCCGGCGGCATCGCCATCGTCCCCACCGCGCCCGTGCAGGCACGCAACCGCGACAGCGACTTTCCCTACCGGCACGACAGCTATTTCCACTACCTCACCGGCTTCACCGAGCCGGGCGCCTGGCTGGTGCTGCGCGCCGACGGCCATGCCACGCTGCTGTGCCAGCCCAAGGACCTGGAGCGCGAGATCTGGGACGGCTACCGCCTCGGTCCCGAGGCCGCCGTGGCGGCGCTCGGCGTGGACGAGGCGCACTCCAGCGCCGAGATCGACGCGCGCCTGCCGCGCCTGCTGGAAAACACCGGCACCGTCTGGTTCCCGTTCGCGACGCATGCCGGCCTGGCGGCGCGCGTCGAGGCCTGGCTCGCGCCGGTGCGCGCGCGCGCGCGCCAGGGCGTGCTCTGCCCCGCGGTGCAACAAGACCTGTGCACGCTGCTCGACGAGATGCGGCTCGTCAAGGACGCGCACGAGCAGGACACCATCCGCCGCGCCGGCGCCATCAGCGCGCGCGGGCACATCCGCGCGATGCAGCGCAGCGCCCGCATGCTGCACGCCGGCGAAGACGTGCGCGAATACCACCTGGAGGCCGAACTGCTGCATGCCTTTCGCGAGGCCGGCTCGCAGTTCCCCGCCTACACCTCCATCGTGGCCGCCGGGGCCAACGCCTGCGTGCTGCACTACCGCGCCGACGCCGCCCCGGTGCGCGCGGGCGAGCTGGTGCTGATCGACGCCGCCTGCGAGCTCGACGGCTACGCCAGCGACATCACCCGCACCTTCCCGGCCGACGGCCGCTTCACCGGCCCGCAGCGCGCGCTCTACGAACTGGTGCTGGCCAGCCAGCGGGCCGCGATCGCCGCCACGCACGCCGGAGCGCGCTTCGACGACCCGCACGACGCCGCCGTGGCGGTGCTGGCGCAAGGCATGCTCGACCTGGGGCTGCTGGACGGCAGCAAGGTGGGCAGCGCGCAGGACGTGATCGAAAAGCGGGCCTATTTTCCGTTCTACATGCACCGCACCAGCCACTGGATGGGCATGGACGTGCACGACTGCGGCAGCTACGTGGAGCCGGGCGAGGCCGGCCAGACCAGCGAAGCCCAGGACCCCGTCACCGGCCAGACCGTCACGCGCCGCCCCAGCCGCATCCTGCAGCCGGGCATGGTGCTGACGCTGGAGCCCGGCATCTACGTGCGCCCCGCCGAGGGCGTGCCCGAGCCGTTCCACCACATCGGCATCCGCATCGAGGACGACGCCATCGTGACCGGCAGCGGCTGCGAACTCGTGACGCGTGGCGTGCCCGTCGAGCCGGACGAGATCGAGGCGCTGATGCGCGATTGAAACGCGCCGCCGCGCCACGCTCTTGCGGGCCGATCCGGAACTTTGTCAAATTAATGCGAATCTTTCGCATTATCATTCTCCTGATTCGTACCCAAGAATCGCCGCCTGGGAACAGGCGGCAAGGAGCTGATTCCATGCGTCGCCGTTCAATGAATGCCCTGATGGCGCAGGGCTGCCTGGCCGCATCGCTGCTCGCGCTCGCCCTGCCCTCGGTCCACGCGGCGGACGAGATGCCCGTCGCGCGCATCGAGTTCAACGACGGCGCGGTCAACACGCGCCTGGTGGAACTGCCCGCGCGCACGCGCTTTCGCCTCGAAATGGTCAACAGCGGCAAGACGCCGGCCGAATTCGAGGCGCGTTCGCTCGGCGTCGAGATCGTCATCCCCCCCGGCGCCACGCGCACCCGCACCATGCCGCCCAAGATGGCCGGCAAATACCCGTTCTTCGATGATTTCCACATGGAAACCACGCAGGGCCACATCCTCATCAAGTAGGCAGGCACGCCATGGGCCAGGTCATCTTCGTCATGTGGCGCGAAAGCGTCGAGGCGCTGCTCGTCGTGGGCATCCTGCATGCGTGGCTCTCGCGCACGCCCGAAGCGGCCGGCGGCAAGCGCTGGCTCTGGGGCGGCGTGGTGCTCGGCCTACTGCTGGCCGCCCTGCTGGCGCTGGGCATCTACACCGCCGAGGAGCTGCTGCTCGATTACCAGGACGCGTTCCAGACGGCGATGATGCTCGTCGCCGCGGCGCTCATCGCGCAAATGGTGCTGTGGATGCGCGCGCACGGGCGCACGCTCAAGAACGAGCTGGAGTACGGCCTGTCGGAGCAGGCGGCGCACAGCAACTGGTGGGGCGTGACGGTGCTCGCGGCGCTGGCGATCGCGCGCGAAGGCAGCGAGGCGGTGGTGTTCCTCTACGGCACCATGGTCTCCGCGCCCGCCGATCAATTGCCGCTGATGGGGCTGGCCGCGGTGGGCGGGCTGCTGCTGGCCGTCGCCACCTTCTGGGTACTGCAACTGGGCGGCAAGGTGCTCAACTGGCGCGTGTTCTTCCGCATCACCGAGATCATGCTGCTGCTGCTCGCGGCGGCGCTGGTGGTGACGGGGCTGGAGAAGATGCAGGCGATGGAGTGGCTGGCGCCACTCGTCGACGGCGTCTGGGATAGCTCCTGGCTGCTCAGCGACATGAGCCCCGTGGGCGGCGTGGTGGCGGCGCTCACCGGCTACCGCTCGCAGCCTTCGCTGACGACGGTGCTCGGCTTCGCCGCGTATTGGGTGGTGATCGTCTGGCTGCTGCGCCGCGGCAGCCGCCGCGACGCGGCGCGCCACGTGCCGCAGCCGACGCGCGCGTAGCCCGCACGCAGGGCAGCCTCGGCGCGGAAGGCCACGCAGCGGCGGAAGCCCTCTCCGCCGGCAACGGCGCACCGGCGCTTCGCCAGCGCCGCTTGCAGGCACAATCCGCAAGACACATTCCCCACACGGTCACACCATGCACATCCGCCGCGCCACCAGGATCGTCGCCACACTCGGCCCCGCTTCAAGCGATCCGGCGCTGCTCGAAAAAATGATAGCCACGGGCGTCAACGTGGTGCGCCTGAACTTCAGCCACGGCCACGCGCAAGCGCACGTGGAACGCGCCGCGATGGTGCGCGAAGCCTCGCGGCGCGCCGGGCGCGAGGTGGCGATCATGGCCGACCTGCAGGGCCCCAAGATCCGGGTCGGCAGCTTCGAGGCGGGGCGGGTCATGCTGCAGGCGGGGCAGACGTTCACGCTGGACGCGGCGCGCGAAACGCCGGGCGACATCGCGGCGGTCGGGCTCGACTACAAGGCGCTGCCGCACGACGTACGCCCGGACGACGTGCTGCTGCTGAACGACGGACTCATCGTCCTGCGCGTGCAGGCGATCGACGGCGACGCGGTGCGCACGCAGGTCGTGGTGGGCGGCGAACTGTCGGACCACAAGGGCATCAACCGCCAGGGCGGCGGCCTCACCGCCCCGGCCCTGACGGCCAAGGACATGGAGGACATCAAGACGGCGATGGGCTTCCAGGCGGACTACGTGGCCGTGAGCTTTCCCAAGAGCGCGACCGACATGGAAATGGCGCGCCAGCTCTGCACCGTGGCGGGCGCGCCCTGGCGCCACAAGCCAGGCCTGATCGCCAAGATCGAGCGTGCCGAGGCGGTGCCCCACCTCGAGCAGATCCTCGCGGTCTCGGACGGCATCATGGTCGCGCGCGGCGATCTGGCCGTCGAGGTGGGCAATGCCGCCGTGCCCGCGCTGCAGAAAAAGATGATCCGCATGGCGCGCGAGATGGACAAGGTGGTGATCACCGCGACGCAGATGATGGAGAGCATGATCACCAACCCGGTGCCCACGCGCGCCGAGGTCAGCGACGTGGCCAACGCGGTGCTCGACGGCACCGACGCGGTCATGCTCAGCGCCGAGACCGCGGCGGGCAAGTACCCGCTGGAGACCGTCGAGCAGATGGCGCGCATCTGCGCGGCGGCCGAGGCGGCCGAGGACGTCGAGCGCGACTCGGACTTCGGCGCCAAGACGCCGGGGCGCGTCGACCAGTCGATCGCCATGGGCGCGCTCTTCACCGCGCACCACCTGGGCGCCAAGGCCATCGTCGCGATGACGGACAGCGGCTCCACCGCGCTGTGGATGAGCCGCCGGCGCATCCACATCCCGATCTACGCGCTCACGCCCAAGGTGGCGACGCAGCGCAGGATGGCGATCTACCGCAACGTGCGCCCGCTGCTCATGGACACCAGCGCCGACCGCGACACCGCGCTGGCGCAGGCGGAAGGCGAGCTCAAGAGCCGCAACATCGTGCGCCCCGGCGACCTCTATGCCATCACCTGCGGCGAGCCCATGGGCCAGCCCGGCGGCACCAACATGCTCAAGATCTGCCGCGTGCGGTAGGCAGGGCCGCGCGCCAGCGCGGCAGCCGCGCCGCCAGCACCAGCGCGGCCAGCGCACACCCCGCGCCCACGGCCGCCCCGGCGAGCACGTCCGAGGGGAAGTGCACCCCCAGGCAGATGCGGCTCCAGGCCACGAGCAGCGCCGCCAGCCACGCGCACACCGCCACGCGGCGTGGCGCCAGCGAGCCCAGGCACCGGGCCACGGCGAACGACCCGGCGGCGTGCATGCTGGGAAACGCCGGGCGCAGCCCGTGCTCCACCCACTGCACGCCCACGCCCAGGGCCGCCGGCCGGGGCATCGGCAACGCCCAGCGGATCGCGTGCACCGCGCACCAGGTCAGCAACAGGCCCGCGACGCACACCAGCGCACCACGGCGCAGCCGCGGGTGCAGCAGGCCCAGCACCAGCAAGGCGGCAAAAACCCATGGCACCCACGATGAAGCGACGCGCGCCAGCGCAAGCACCGGCGCGGGCGTCTGCGCCGTCGCGTTCAGCGCCAGAAAGATCGGCATGTCGAAAGTCGGCATCACACCCCCACGCAGTCCGCAGAGCCCGCGGCCCTGGCGCAAACGTAGGACACGCCGCTGAACGCCAACTGAAAACGGGGGGCCGCCGTCGCTGCGGCGCACCCCCCGACGAAAGCCCCCGCCAGCGGTGCGCCGACTAGAATCGGAAGCACTCGCCGCCAGATTTCTCAACTTTTGAACGGACACGCACCATGCCACTCGTCTCGATGCGCGAACTGCTGGACCATGCCGCGGAACACGGCTATGGCATTCCCGCCTTCAACGTCAACAACCTCGAGCAGGTGCAGGCCGTGATGTCCGCGGCCGACGAAGTCGGCGCGCCAGTCATCCTGCAGGCGAGCGCCGGCGCGCGCAAGTACGCCGGCGAATCCTTCATCAAATACCTGATCACCGCCGCCTGCGAGGCCTACCCGCAGATCCCGCTGGTGATGCACCAGGACCACGGCACGAGCCCCAAGGTATGCGAGGGCGCGATCGCGCTGGGCTTCGGCTCGGTGATGATGGACGGCTCGCTGCTCGAAGACGGCAAGACGCCGTCGGGCTTCGAATACAACGTCGACGTCACCCGCCAGGTGGTCTCGATGGCCCACAAGGTGGGGGTGACGGTCGAGGGCGAACTCGGCTGCCTGGGATCGCTGGAGACCGGCGAAGCGGGCGAGGAGGACGGCATCGGCGCCGCCGGCAAGCTCAGCCACAGCCAGCTGCTGACCGACCCGGAGGAGGCCGCGCAGTTCGTCAAGGCGACACAGCTCGACGCGCTTGCCATCGCCATCGGCACCAGCCACGGCGCCTACAAGTTCACCCGCCCGCCCACCGGCGACGTGCTGGCGATCTCGCGCGTCAAGGAAATCCACGCGCGCATCCCCAACACCCACCTGGTGATGCACGGCTCCAGCAGCGTGCCGCAGGAGCTGCTGGCCATCATCAACCAGTACGGCGGCAAGATGAAGCAGACCTGGGGCGTGCCGGTCAAGGAAATCCAGGAAGCGATCAAGCACGGCGTGCGCAAGATCAACATCGACACCGACATCCGCATGGCCATGACCGGCGCGGTGCGCAAGTTCCAGTTCGAGAACCCCGACAAGTTCGACATGCGCGAGTGGATGAAGCCCGCGCGCGAAGCGGCCAAGGCGGTGTGCAGGCAGCGCTACCTGGAATTCGGCTGCGAGGGCCAGGCTGGCAGGATCAAGGGCCATGCGCTGGCCGACATGGCCACGCGCTATGCGGCCGGATCGCTCGCGCAAGTGGTGCACTGACCGCGCGCCGGTCGCACGAAAAAGGCGGCACGTGGCCGCCTTTTTCGTTGGGCGGCGGCAGCCGGCATCATGCAGGCGCCTGCCAGTCGCTGACCCGCACCATCGCGGGATCGGTGGCATGCTCGGTCAGCATGCTGCGCACCCGGCCTTGCCAGAGCGCGCCAAAACGCGCCAGCTCATCGTCGCTGGCGTAGCCGCCGACGGCCTTGGGCAGGACTTCGCGCATTTCATCCGTCCACGGCACCACCGACGCATCCAGCGAGACCTGCACCGCGCGGCCCGTGTCCATGCGCCGCAGGCCGAACACGCCACGCACCGGCTGGTCGAACTTGAGCAGGTCGAGGCGCGAGAACTGTCCGCCTATGCCGTGGAAACCGGTCTCGGCGGCCGCACCCGTGAGCAATTGCACCACCGTCGCCACCACGCCCGTCGCGCCACTGTCGCGCGCATCCCCCATGAACACCTCGATCTCGCCGCGCACCGGCAGCTCGTCGCCATACAGCGCACGCAGGCCGTTGAGCACCATCAGGTAGCTGCCCGCCACCGTGGGGCAGGAATGGCCCGCGAGACGTACCGCGTCGGCATAGCGGTAGGTCATCGTGCCGTGCATGGCGGCACCCAGGAACTGGGCCAGCTTGTCGCGCACCGTGATCGTCGGCACGTCGGCAAAGAAAGCGGGGAAGTCCTGGTCGCGCGGTTCGGCATTCACGTCGTGCTCCTGTCGGATTGGCCGATGCCAAGCGCATCGGGGAAACGCCATTATTCAGAAACGGCTTGTCCCCGAACGCATCAAGGTCGGACGGCCACCGGCGCGATCAAGCCTCCCCGCCCGGCACCCCCGCGCACCCTTCGCACCCATCGGTCCGCGGGCGCAGGAACACCGGCAGCATGTGCGCGCTCTGCAATCCGAACACCACGCACCAGAGCACCGCGGCCAGCGCCATCGGCACACCGCCCGAGGCACCGAAATACGCCCCGGCGCGCAGCACGGCCGCCAGCATCAGCAGCAGCGCACCCCACGGCACCCAGGCGCGGCCGTCCTTCTCCAGCCCTGCGTGGGTATAGCCCGCGATGCAGATCACGGTATAGACGTTGAGCCCCAAGGCCCCCGTGGTCAGCAGGTGCAGCCCGGCATTGGGGCCAAACCCGCCCGACAGCAGCGCGACGCCCGTCAGCGCGTACCCGGCCGCCATGCACCAATAGACGGCATAGAGCATCAGCGGCCAGCGCCGCAGGAGGGGCTTGCCGACATGCCAGTCATTGAGCAGGTTGAGCACCGCGCAGGCCACCGCGAGCGCCAGCCACGCGCTCACCCGCCCGTCCAGCTGCCAGAATTGCACCACCGTGTGCAGCGCGATCGCCAGCAGCGCCAGGTTGCGCCGCGGCGGACGCGCCAGGTAGGGCGCGCGATCGGCGCCGTCGGCCGCCATCCGCGCATCGATGCTGGCATTGACGATGCTCATCGACACGCGGCTCATCGACACGATGATCAGGCCCATCAATACCCCCAGCAAGGCGTGCAGCCAGCGCATCGGCGCCAGGGCCAGCAGGGCTTCGGCATAAAAACCCGCAAGCGCCACAGCCAGCAGCGCGATGGCCCAGAGGAACGACAGGTGCCGCCGCTCGGGATCGCGCCACAAGCGTGGCGCCAACTGCACCAGCAGGCCGCCCAGCAGGCCCAGATGCGCCAGGGCCGCCATCGCCAGCCCCGCGCGGGGCCACCAGCCGCTGCTCCAGAAGCCGATCCGGCCGAGCAGCCACAGCAGCACCAGCAGGCGCACCGGCCGCGCGCCGAATGCCGGCGTATCGGTGAACTCCGGTACTGCCGTGAGCACGAACCCGGTGACTGCCGCGAGCCCGAACCCTGCCAGCAATTCATGCGCATGCCAGACGAAGGGCCCGCCCGGGACCGCAGGGAGCGGCCAGCCCCAAAAAAGGAAAGCCGCCCAAGCCAGCATCAACGCCCAGGCTGCAATCAGCGCCAGCCCGAAGAAGGGCCGAAAGGGGCAGAGCCAGACGGGATGGGCCGGACTCCAGAGCGCAGGGGCCGCGGCACCACGCGACGGCCGCCCTCTCACAACGGCACCTCGCACGAGGTACCCGGCGCGCGCTGGACCAGGGCGACCTCGGCGCCCGTGCCGAGGCTGGCGTCCGCCGACGGCGCGGCGCATGTCGCGCCGCTTCGCTGCGGCGGCAGGCCAAACGCCTCGCGCACCGTACCCTGGGCAAGCAGCAGCGCAGTCTGGCGGTGGATCCAGTCATCGTCCCGGCGCGCGGCAGGCACGCCCAGGTCCAGCCTCCAGCGCACGCGCGCCGGCGCGCCGGCGAGTACCAGTACGCTGTCGGCCAGCGCCACGGCCTCCGTCAGATCGTGCGTGATCATCAGCACGGCAAGCTCGCGGCGTGCCTGCTCGGCCAGCAACAGCCGGTGCATCTGGTCGCGCAATCCGATGTCGAGCGCGGAAAAAGGCTCGTCGAGCAGCAGCAGGTCGGGCTCGAGCACCAATGCGCGCGCCAGCGCGGCACGGCTTTGCATGCCGCCAGAGAGCTGGGGCGGAAACTGCGCCAACGCCAAATCGTCCAACCCCATCGCATGGCCCATCGCGCGGGCGCGCGACAGGCGCTCGGCGCGACCCACGCCGCGCGCCTCGAGCCCCAGCGCGATGTTGTCGAGCGCGCTCTTCCAGGGCAACAGGCGGGGCTGCTGAAACAGCATGGCCGTCCGCGCAAAGTCGTTTTCTATGCGGCCCTTGCGCACGGTGAGCAACCCCGCGCACAGATGCAGCAAGGTGCTCTTGCCGCTGCCCGAAGGCCCGACCAGCGCCACGGCAGCCCCGGCGGGCAGGCGCAAGTCGATCTCCTCCAGTACCGCACGCGGGCCAAACGCGTGCGACAGACCCGTCACGCGCAAGGCGGGCACGATCCGGCCCTGGCCGCTCATGCAATATCCCCCGACGTGCCAGGACTGTCGCGCCAGCGCTCTGTCTCGCGCTTGATCGGCTCGAGAAACAGGTATTCCAGCGCCAGCAGGACCAGTACCACGGCACCGATCCAGGCAAGCGTCGCGGGCATGTCCAGTTGCGCGCGGCTGGTGGCCAGCGCCGCGCCCACGCCGGTATCGGACGCCAGCAATTCGGCCATCACCACCACCTTCCAGCTGCTGCCGAGCGCCACGATCCAGGCGGGAAACAGATAAGAGACGACGTGCGGCAAGTAGACATCGAGCACGCGCATGCGCCAAGGCAGTTCGAACGCACGGGCCAGATCGCGCCAGTGCTGCTCGAGCGTGCGCGCGCCTTGCATGCCGCCAACGAAAACAATGGGAAAACAGGCAATGAACACCGTGAAAACCGGTGTTCCGTCACCCGTGCCAAACCACAGCATGGCCAGCACGAGCCAGGCGATCGGCGGCGTGCCCAGAAGCACCGTGACCCAGGGCCGCGCCATCATGGATGCCGTCATCGAGACACCCGCCGCCACACCGAGCAGGCTGCCGGCCACAACCGCCAGCGCAAGTCCCATGAAGGCGCGGCGTGCCGTGATCGCCAGGGTCGGCCACAGCTCGCCTCCACGCCCCGCCCAATCGAGCAGCGTGTGCGCCGCTTCCAGCGGCGCCGGCAACACCAGTGGTCCGTAGACCGCGGCCAGCGCCTCCCACGAGGCCACCATGAGCAACAGGCTGGCAATGGCTCCCCAGCCCCCCCAGAGGTAGCGCGGGATGCCCTGCAGCCACTGTCTCGGCAACGACATCGGAGGCCGCCGCCTAACCGTAAAAACCGGCGGGCGGCAGTTTGCCGCCAACGAGCCCCGGCTGGCGCTCGAGCAACTGCCGGTAGAAGAACTCCAGCTCCTGGCGCGCATCGGTGGCACGCACCAGGCCCATCGTGCCCTTCGTCGCCCGGATCGCATCGGCGACGCCCTCGGGCGTCAGCATCTCGACGTGCCGCGCCGCCATCGCGCCGCACGCCTCGGGCTCGGCCTGGCACCACTGCAAAGCCTCGGCATGCGCCTGTTCGAAGCGGGCGAGCAGCGCGGCATCTTCCCGAACGCCCTTGAGCGCTGCGATGCCAGCCTGCGGAATGCGCGGTGCCCGCCCGAGTACACGACCCCATTCCTGTTGCAGGTCGACGCTGCGGTACAGCTCGGGCGCGATCACTTTCACCGGAAACGACCGACTCTTGCGCAGCCCCATGGAGACCGCCGGTTCGGCCAGCAGCGCGTGGTCCGCGCGGCGCGTGATGAGCAACTGCATGGCGTCTATCGGCGAGGCGACATAGCGCAGCCGGATGTCCTTGCCGACGACGATGCCCTGCCGCTCGGCCAGCAGGCGGAAGACGATGTCGGGCATGTCGCCACGGAACGGCATCACGACCTCCTTGCCGCGGAAGTCCGCCAAGGTCTTGAGGCCGTCCTCGCGCGAGACCATCCACAACAAGCCCCAGGCGGTGATGTCAAGCAAGGTGAGCGGCACGCCCCGATTGAACAAGTTGGCGGCCACGTTGCTCGGCATGGCCACCAGATCGGCCGACTGCTCTATCGCCAGCGCACGCAGCCGGTCCGGGTTCTTCCACGTGGCGAACTCGACCTTGTCGGCGACATCCGACAACGTGCCGCTGTCCGCGATGCGCATCAGTGGATAGGAGACTGCCGCGAACGGGCCCGCGAGCACCAGCTTCGCCCGACGCGCCGCGGGTGCCGCTTGCGCGCGCAGCAGCAACGGCGCACCCGACGCCGCCAGCGCCGCACCAGCGGCAAGCAGGCGCCGACGCGGAGCATTCGGCAAAATCGTGTCTGATGTCATGGGACCGTCCTCGGCCGGTATTGTCCCAGCTGAAACCCCACGGTTCCGAAAAATCACACACACCGTGACTGGTCACGCGGTTTTCGTTGAACCCGTTCCGCGCCCTCACCGGGGCCTGGTCGCCACACGGGCAAAAGGCAGCGGCAAACCGCTCACCGCCCGTATACCTCAGGCCAGCCGCGCGCCGAAGCGCCTGCCCACGGCATGCGCGCCCATCACGAGCAGCGTGGAGATCGCGATCATCAAGATGCCCAGCGCCGAGAGCTGGCCCCAGAGCCCGTCGTCGGCAAACGCCAGTATCTGCACCGCCAGCACCTCGCTGCCGGGGCGCGAGAGCACCACCGACAGCGTCAGCTCGCGCAGGAACATGGTGGCCATCAGGATCCAGGCCGAGACGATGCCCGGCACCAGCAGCGGCGCGATGATGCGGCGCATCGTCGTCATGCGGCTGGCACCGCACACCAGCGACGACTCCTCCAGGTGGTCGTGCACCTGCACGAAGGCGCTGGCCAGCGGCCGCACGCCGTAGGGCAGGTAGGTGGCGATGTAGCCGACGAGCAGCGCCGTGACGGTGGCGTACAGCGGCGTGCGCACGAAGAACCACATGAAGCCGATGCCGATCACGATGCCCGGAAACGAGAATGAAAGGTAGGTCAGCGTCTCCAGCAGCGCCGCGCCGCGCGTGCGCAGCTTGACGATCACGTAGGCGACGAAGAGCGACAGCAGCACGCCCAGCGTGGCGCCGACGATCGCCAGGAACAGGCTGTTCTTCAGCGCCAGCAGCGAGGTGGCGTCGGCCAGCACCTCGTGCCAGTGCTTCAGGCTCATCTGCGCAAACGCTTCGCTGCCGGGCACCATCGCATACGGCACGAACGAGGTGTAGAGCAGCACCGCCACCGGCAGTACGACGACGATGAACGACAGCAGCGCCACGAGGACGAACAGCGGCAGGCGCCAGCGCCCCAGCGGCACCACCGCCGGCCGCCAGCCCCTGCTGGAGATGGTGACGAAGCGGCTGCCCTCGCCGGTCAGGCGCCGGTAGAGCCAGATCAGCACCACGGCCACCAGCAGCGCGCTCATGCCCAGCGCGGCGGCCTTGCCGTAGTCGGGCGCAAAGCCGACCGAGATCATTTCGTACAGGTAGGTGGCCAGCACCTCCTCATGGCCCGGCATGCCGAGCACGCGCGGCACGGCATAGGAGGCCAGGCTGCGCACGATGCCGAGCACGAAGGCCGCCAGGATCGCCGGGCGCAGCACCGGCAGCGTGATGCGCACGAGCGTGCGCCAGGCGCCGGCGCCGAACACGCGCGAGGACTCTTCCAGCGAAACGTCGAACGAAGCCATCGCCGGCGCGATGATCAGGTAGGCGATGGGCATGTTGAGCAGCCCCTCGACCAGGACCATGCCGGGCATGGAGTAGATGTTCAGCGGCCCCTGGGCCAGGCCCAATGCCTGCATCAACGCCAGGTTCATCAGCCCGTTCGAAGGGTTGGCCAGCAAGGCCCAGCTCACCGAGAACAGCACATGCGGGATCATCATCGGCACGATCGCCAGCACGCCGAAGAGGAACTTGAACGGGATGTCGGTACGCGTGTTCAGGTAGGCCAGCACCAGCGCCAGCAGCGTGGCCAGCAGCGTCGAGCCGAGCACGAAGACGGCGGTGTTCGCCAGCACCTTCCACAGCCCCGGATCGGTGTAGGCGCCGGCGTATTTGGCGAGCGTGAACTGGCCGAACGCCTCCAGCCCCTGCGAGAAGCTGCCGAAGGCCAGCATCGCCACCGGCGCCACGGTGAGCGCGCCGACGACCAGGATGAGCAGGAGCGTCAGGCCCCGGCGCTGCGCATCCATGCTCAGGCGGCCACCAGCAGGCAGTGCTCGGGCGCCAGCGCGATGCTGGCCGGGCTGCCCACGGCCAGCTCGGCGTCGGGCGCGGTGCGCGCCAGCAGCAGCATGCCGCCGACGCGGATCTCGGCTTCGTTCACCTCGCCTACGAAGTCGATCGACTCGACCTGCCCGTGCACCACGTTGGCACCCTCGACCGTGCCCCCCCGCACCTGCAGGAACTCGGGGCGCAGGCACAGCGTAACGGGACTGCCCGCGGCGTGCCCGCTGGGCGCGCAGGTGATGCTGCCCAGCGCGCAGTCGATCTGCGTCGCGCCGCCGGCGTGGCCGCGCACCGTGGCGTCGATCAGGTTGGCGCGACCGATGAAATCGGCCACGAAGCGGTGCCGGGCCTGGAAGTAGATCTGGCGCGGCGCGCCGATCTCGACGATGCGGCCCGCCCGCATCACGGCGATCGAGTCGGACAGCGCCAGCGCCTCGACCCGGTCGTGCGTGACGTAGATCGCCGTGATGTCGAGCTGGCCCAGGAAGCGCCGCAGCTCCTTGCGCGTTTCCTCGCGCAGCTTGGCATCCAGGTTGGACAGCGGCTCGTCGAACAGGATCACGCGCGGCTCGGCCACCAGCGCCCGCGCCAGCGCCACGCGCTGCTGCTGCCCGCCCGACAGGCGCGTGGCCGGGCGCCGCTCCATGCCCTCCAGCTGCACGAAGCGCAGCACCTCGGCCACCTTGGCGGCGATCTGCGCGCGCGGCAGGCCACGCACCGTCAGCGGGTAGGCGACGTTGTCGAACACGCTCATGTGCGGCCAGATCGCGTAGGTCTGGAACACCATGCCCAGGCCGCGCCTTTCGGTCGGCACCGCGATGCCCCTGGCGCGCGACCAGACCAATTCGCCGCCGATGCGGATCTCGCCGTCGTCGGGCGTCTCCAGGCCCACGATGCAGCGCAGCAGCGTGGTCTTGCCGCAGCCGCTCGGACCCAGCAGGGTGAAGATGCGGTTGGCCGGGATCGTCAGGTCGACGCCGTCGAGCGCCTTGACGCTGCGCCCTTCCGAAACGTAGTGCTTCGTGAGCCCCGTGACGCGGATTTCCATGGGCGAGTCAGCCCTTGAAGATGCGCTTGAACTCGGCACCCCATTTCTGGATCTCGGCGTCCCCCAGATCGCGGATCGCCTGGACCTTGACCTGGTCGATGCCGTCGATCGGTGGATAGACGCCCGGTGCCGCCACGTATTCGCCCACGTCCTTGGCCAGCATGCCTGCGGCCTTCTTCGACAGCCAGTAGTCCATGAAGGCGCGCCCGGCCGCCGGGTGCGGCGCCTTGGCGGTCAGCGCCATCGCGCGCGGCGTGCCCAGCAGCGGCTGGCCGCCGCCGCGCGGACCCCAGGCCAGCGGCGCGGGCGCCTTGGTCACGATGTACTTGGGCATGGAGATCGCGATCGCCTTCTCGCCGCTTTCGATCGGTGCCGGCGTGGGGCCGAACGAGGCGACGAACATCGGCTGGTTGGCGGCCAATGCCTTGACGAAGTTCGCCCAGTCGCCCTCGGAAGCGAAGACCTTTTCCTTCAAACCCACCAGCCACGAGATGGTCGACGAATGCGTCGCCGGGTCGGCCATCACGACGCGGCCCTTCCACTTCGCGTCGGCCAGGTCTTCGTACCTCTTCGGCGCGTCGGCCGCCGGCACCTGTTTGGTGTTGTAGAGGTAGGAGACGTACTCGATGCCGAAGAGCTGGATGGTGTCGTCCGGCCGCGTCCAGTCCGGATAGTCGGCCGCGGCGGGCGAGCGGTAGGGCGCCAGCACGCCGTTGGCCTTGAGCAGCTCGAGCACCGGCAGCGGTGCCTGCACCACGTCGGCCAGCAGCTTGCCCGCGCGCGCCTCGGTCGCCACGGTGGAGACGAACTTGGAGCTGGAGATGCGGGTGTACTCGCCCTGCACGCCGGTATCCTTGCCGAACGCCTCGACAATGGGCTTCACGGCAGTGATGTTGGCGTAGAACACCGCCTTGCCTTCGGCGCGCGCGGCGGCCAGGTCGTCGGCGCCCCGCGCCTGCGGCAGGGCCGCCGCCAAGCCCGCGGCACCCGCCAGGTGCAAGACGGTGCGTCGTTGAATGGTGGACATGTCGGGATCTCCTTGGTTGCCGTGTCGCCGCCGTCTGCATCGGCCCGCCGATGGCCGTGCGGAGGCGCCAAGGATACCGGTAATGGAGCAGAAACACGAGAACGCGCTCCGCGCCACCGGGGAGCAGCTATCGGGGCATGTCCCCGTTCGACGCCCCGGAACGCCTGCAGGAACGAGTGCCGCCGTCGTCGGCAGCACCACGCCATGCAGGCCCGTCGTGGCCCGCCTGGCGCGGTGGATCTCGCCGGCGTACTCCTCCGGAGGCGGTGCGTTCCCGGAGCATCCTCACCGCCTCACCTGGATACATCGACATCGCGCGTCTCGGGCAGCATGACCATGGCCACCAGGCTGATCGCGCTGGTGGCGACGATGTACCAGGCCGGCGAGACCGGGTTGCCGGTGGCGGCCAGCAGCCAGGTCATGACCAGTTGCGTGGTGCCGCCGAACACCGTCGCCGCAATGGCGTAGACCAGCGACAGCGTCGTGCTTCGGATCGCCGTCGGGATCAGCTCGGGCACCGCGACCAGGCCGGCCGCAACACTCATCGCGGTCAGAAATGCCAGCACCCCGACGACGATGAACAGCGTGCCCGGAGTCGGCGTGCCATGCAGCCAGGCGAACATGGGCACGATGGCGAGCATCAGCGCCACGCGCGGCACGATCATCAGTGCCTTGCGGCCGTAGCGGTCGCACAGCCAGCCCGCCAGCAATCCGCCGGCAAAGGTCAGCAACCCGGCCAGCAGCACCGCGCTTTGGGCCACGGCCGGCGGCAGTTTCAGCACCTTGATCGCGTAGGTGGCCATGAAGTTGCCGAACTGCGTGGACACCACGCCCGCCATCATCATCAACACCCCCAGCACCACCCAGCGTCGTTGTTGCATGAACACGGCGCCGACGATCTGGGCCGTCGATGCCGCCTCGTGGTGGCCCATGGTCTCGGGCAGGCTGCGGCGGATGATGACCGCAATCGGCACCAGCACCAGGCTGAACAGGAACGGCAGCCGCCAGCCCCAGGAAGCCAGATCCTGCGGCGGCAGCAAGGCCGACACGAGCACGCCGAACAGCCCGCCGACGGCCACCGCCAGGCCCTGGCTGGCCAACTGCCAACTGGTGTAGTAGCCCCGCTGGTTGCGCGGCGCCATCTCCAGCAGCAGCGCGGTGGCCGGTCCCACTTCGCCGCCCAGCGCCAGCCCCTGCAGCAGCCGGCAGACGACGACGATGATCGGTGCAGCAATGCCGATGGCCGCGTAGCTGGGCGTGACGGCGATGCCCAGCGTCCCCAGCGTGATCAGCACCACGGTCAGGATCAGCGCCGGCCTGCGCCCCGCGCGGTCGGCGAAGGTGCCGATCAGCACGCTGCCCAGCGGACGGGTGACGAAACCCACGCCGAAGGTGGCTACCGACGCCAGCAGCGAGCCGAATTCACCGGCCAGCGGAAAGAAGGCCTGGCCGATGTAGATCGCGAAATACGCGTACAGCACGAAGTCGTAGAACTCCAGCGCGTTGCCGGCGATCGCGGCGGCAACCGCCTTGCGCGAAACCGCCGGCGGCGCCGTGCGGGCAGGAAGGGTGCCGGGCATGCCGGCGATCGAGGTGTTCATTGCGGGGCTCCGGTGGGACGAGGGATCGGAAAAAACAGGGGCGCCGTCAGAGCGACACGCACTGCAGGCCGGCCAGCGCCTGCATGCAGGCCTCGCGGCCCTGGCGCCAGACGGCGGCCTTCCAGTCGGCGGCGTCGGGGTAGAACGCAGCCTTCAGCGCGGCACGCGCGGCGGCGGTGCGGGTGGCATCGGCGCCATGGCGCCAGGTCCAGTGCTCGGCGCGCAGCGCCTGCTGCACCTGCTCCATGGGCCAGGTGCCGAATTCCAGACAGATGTTGGTCTGCTCGGCCTGCGGGCACTCGTCGAACTGCGCGAACTGCACCGGTCCGGTCATGGGCACGCTCGACGAACTGCCGGTGTGCACCGAGGTCAGCGTGCCCCACCATTGGCACGCGCGCTCGAAGACCGGTGCGCCCTGCTCCGGCGAGGCGAAGATGCGCTCGCCATCGCCGTAGGGGCCCAGCCCGGTGTGGATGTCGATCGACGCGATCTGGCGGCACCGGCGGCCGTGGCGGTGCAGGATGGCGCGCAGCGTGCGGTGGCTCCAGGCGGGGGCCTGGCCGCCATAGAACATTCCATTCGGGTAGGCATACTGGCCCAGTGCCAGCGCGCGCTGCATGCCCTTGGGCCCGACGCGCTCGGCGTAGGCGGCCAGCGCCTCCTCGACGGCCGGCGCCGGCGGCCAGGTCGCAGGCAGCAACAGGTCGTGGATCTCGGCATAGGCGGCGTTGACCGGCAGCGGGGCGGTGAAATCGACGCAGTTGCGGTTCAGGTCGACGTTCTCCTGCGTCACGCGGCGCGAGTGCGAGAAACCCCAGGGGTTGAGTGCGTGGATATGCAGCACCGCCGTTTCGCGCACCGGCCTGTCGACCAGCCCTTCGGGCGGGCCGAGTTCGAGCAGCCCCGTCTGGATCGCGGAGCCGCAGTAGCCTTCCGGGCCGTGCACGCCGCTGATCACGATCAGCAGCCGCGTCGCGTCGGCCGCGCCATCGCACACGACGTCGACCGCCAGCTCCTCGCCATCGACGCCGGCCCCATCCAGCACGCTGGATTCGACCTCCAGGCCGCGCCGTTGCGCGGCGCTGCGAAAGCGCTGGCGCGCCTGCGCATAGCTGCCGCAGAACAGGCTGACCGGATCGGCGATGTCGGGCCACGCGCGCACCAAATGCGCGCACCGGGAGAGCGAAGAGGGTGTGTTCGAGGTCATCGGAGTGGACATGTGGTTGTGCAGCGCATCGCGTGAGGCGACCCTCAAGCGACCCGTCTCCGGGCCTGCCGCTCTCGGCAAGCTGCGCCGAAGGCAGCAAAGATCGCGCGGGCGAAGGCGTCGTCGCCGACCCGCATCTCGGGGTGCCACTGCACCGCGAGCGTGAAGCCGGGCGCGTCGGCGACCGTGAAGGCCTCGACCAGGCCATCCGGTGCCCTGGCCTCGATCCGCAGCCCCGGTGCGAGGCGATCCACTCCCTGGTGGTGCAGCGAGTTCACCCGCGCCCGGGTCGCACCCGCCAGGCGGGCGAGCAGGCCATCGGCCGCCAGCTCGACGGCGTGCGCATCGTCGTACCAGCGCTGGATCGGGCGGGCATGGTCGCCCTCGCGGTGGTCCAGCCGACCGGGTTGCGCATGCACCACGCGCTCCAGCGTGCCGCCAAACGCGACATTGAGCTCCTGCAGACCACGGCATATCCCCAGTACCGGCACGCCGGCAGCGACCAACGCGGGCAACAGCGGCAACACCGTGGCATCGCGGTCGGGATCGATCGCCGCACCGGCCGGCAGCGGCTCGCCGCCGTAGCGCTCGGCCTGTACGTTGGACGGCCCGCCGGTCAGCACCACGCCATCGACCGCGGCGATCAGCGACGCCGCGTCGATGGCCGCTCCGGCGGCCGGCAGCAGCAACGGCAACGCGCCGGCCACTCGATCCACCGCACGCACATAGCCGTCGAACCCCCGATGGGTGGCATGGCCGGCGTATTCGCCACGGTCGGCGGTGATCG
Source organism: Pseudomonadota bacterium (assembly GCA_963205335.1). Classification (GTDB taxonomy): domain Bacteria; phylum Pseudomonadota; class Gammaproteobacteria; order Burkholderiales; family Burkholderiaceae_C; genus Comamonas_C. The sequence goes on along the minus strand of CAUJIM010000096.1, from coordinate 36,696 downwards.
CGACCACGGGACGGACGGCGGCATGGGATCGCGGCAAGGGCATCGCTCGAACCTTTACTTGACTTGGCTTCTTCGACGGCGTCCGGGGTGGCGCCACGCCGGCAATGTAGATATTGCTGGTGAATGCGTAAAGTGCATTTATATTTTTATTAAATTGCATAAAATGCATATCAAGAAGACTCCGACCTTCCATGAACACTCGCCAGTTGCGCCATCTGCTCGCCGTCATCGAGGCCGGCTCCATCAGCGGGGCCGCGCCGCAGGTGCACCTGAGCCAGCCGGCGCTTTCGCGCAGCCTGCGCGCGCTGGAAGACGAGTTGCGCGCGCCGTTGTTCGATCGCATCGACCGACGGCTGGTGCCGACACCGTTCGCGCAGGCCTATCTGGCGCGCGCGCGCCGCATCGTGTCCGAGGAGGCCGAGGGTTTGCGCGAGCTGGCGCTGATGCATGCGGGCCGCGCCGGCTCGCTGGCCTTCGGCATGGGCTCGGCGCTGGCGCGCGAGCTGCTCGGCAGCCTGGTGATCGAGCTGATGGCCGGCGCGCCGCAGCTGAAACTACGCACCCTGGTGGAAACCACCGACCGCCTGCTGGCCGCGCTGCGCACCGAGGAGCTGGACTTCTTCGTCGGCGACGTGCATGCCGCCGACACCGACGCCGAGCTGCAGGTCGAGCCGCTGCACGCCTGCCGCTTCGGCTGGTTCGCGCGCCACGGCCACCCGCTGCAGGGCCGCCCGGGCCTGTCGATCCGCGACGTGCTGCGCCATCCGCTGGTCGCGCCGGGCTTCATCACACCGGAGCAGGGGCGCCGCTTCATGCGCCACTACGGGCTGACCGGCTCCATGCTGGAGCGCTTCACGCTGCAATGCGCGGACGGCACCACGGTCCGCTCGGTGCTGATGGCGACCGATGCGGTAATGCCGGCGATCGAGCTGACCATGCTGGAGGAGTTGCGCGCCGGCCGCGCCGTGGCGCTGGATGTGCAGCCGGCGCTGGACGCCGAACTGGTACTGGGCATCGTGCAGCGCGCCGGGCGCACGCTGACACCGGCTACGGCACGCGCGTTCGATTTCGTGCGCCGGTCCCTGGCTGCGCTGGGCGAAGGACCGATGCCGGGCAACGGCGCAGCCGGATGAACGTGGCCAGCGTACGGCCGCGGGCCCTGCGCTCGACAATCCACCAGCAAAAAAGGGCTACGACAATATGTCGTAACCCTTTGATCTAATTGGTTGCGCGGGAAGGATTTGAACCTCCGACCTTTGGGTTATGAGCCCAACGAGCTACCAGACTGCTCCACCGCGCGGCAAGCTTTGTATTGTAATCGATTTATCAGTTCTTGGCCGCGTCGCCCTGGGCCGCCGCATCGGCAGGAGCCGCGCGATCGACCAGCTCGACGTAGGCCATCGGCGCGTTGTCGCCCACACGAAAGCCCATCTTCAGGATGCGCGTATAGCCGCCCGGCCGCGCCTTGAAGCGCGGACCCAGGTCGGTAAACAGCTTGGTCACGCTGTCGTGGCTGCGCAAACGGCTGAACGCCAGGCGCCGGTGCGCCACGGAGTCTTCCTTGGCCAGGGTGATCAGCGGCTCCACCACGCGGCGCAGTTCCTTGGCCTTGGGCAGGGTGGTCTTGATCGCCTCATGCTCTATGAGCGAATTCATCATGTTTTGCAGCATCGCCAGACGATGTGCGCTCGTGCGATTGAGTTTGCGCAGTCCGTTTCCGTGTCGCATGGTGCTTTCCTCTTTTCCTTTGTAATACGAGGGGCCGTATCAGGTACCTCTCGCAGCGTCGGGCCGCTTCAGGCCCGTGCTTTTCGTGAAATCAACGCTTTTCCAGACCCACCGGAGGCCAGTTTTCCAGCCGCATGCCCAGCGTCAGCCCACGCGAGGCCAACACTTCCTTGATCTCGTTGAGCGACTTGCGCCCAAGATTCGGGGTCTTGAGCAGCTCATTTTCGCTGCGCTGGATCAGATCGCCGATGTAGTAGATGTTTTCCGCCTTGAGGCAATTGGCCGAGCGCACCGTCAGCTCAAGCTCATCGACCGGCCGCAGCAGGATCGGGTCGAACGCCGAGCCGCCCGCGCGGCTTCCCGGCGTGCCAGCCTCGAACACGTCGCCCCCGTCGAGCTGCGCGAACACGGCAAGCTGCTCGACCAGGATCTTTGCCGAGGCGCGCACGGCCTCCTCCGCCGTGATCGTCCCGTTGGTTTCAATGTCCAGTACCAGCTTGTCCAGGTCGGTGCGTTGCTCGACGCGGGCGCTCTCGACGGTGTAGCTGACGCGGCGGATCGGCGAATACGACGCATCGAGCACGATGCGCCCGATCGCCTTGTTCGGTTCGTCGCCGTGCCAGCGCTGGTTGCCCGGCACATAACCGCGGCCCTTCTCCACCTTGATCTGCATCTCGAGCTTGCCGCCCGCCGACAGCGTCGCGATCACATGGTCGGGGTTGACGATCTCGACGTCGTGCGGCGTCTGGATGTCGCTCGCCGTGACCACGCCCTCGGTGTCCTTGCGCAGGCTCAAGGTCACTTCGTCGCGGTTGTACAGCTTGAACACTACGCCCTTGAGGTTCAGCAGGATATTGACCACGTCCTCCTGGACGCCGTCGATGGCGGCGTACTCGTGCACCACGCCCGCTATCGTGACTTCCGTGGGAGCGAAGCCATCCATCGAAGACAACAGCACGCGGCGAATCGCGTTGCCGAGCGTGTGCCCATAGCCGCGTTCGAACGGTTCGAGCTCGACCTTGGCGCGGTTGGCGCCGATCTGCTCCACATTGATCGTCTTGGGTTTGAGCAAATTGGTTTGCATGCGGACTTCCTCTCAATGCCCCCAGCTCGTTACACCGGTAAGGCTGATGAAGCGCCCGTGCCGCGATGCCTCGCGGCGCGGGAATGATGGCAAATGGACGTGGCTGCCGGATCAGCGCGAGTACAGCTCGACGATCAGCGACTCGTTGATGTCCGCACCGAACTCGTCGCGATCGGGCACTTTCTTGAACACGCCTTCGACCTTGTCGACATTGACCTCCACCCAGGCGGGCAGCCCGACCTGCTGGGCCAGCTGCAGGGCCTCGGCGATACGGGCCTGCTTTTTCGATTTCTCACGCACCGCCACCTGGTCGCCCACCTTGACCAGATAGGAGGCGATGTTGACGCTCTGCCCGTTGACGGTGATCGCCTTGTGCGACACAAGCTGACGCGCTTCGGCACGCGTGGAACCGAAACCCATGCGGTACACCACGTTGTCCAGGCGCGACTCCAGCAGCGAGAGCAGGTTCGCCCCCGTATTGCCCCGGCCGCGGTCGGCCTGCTCGAAGTAGCGCCGGAACTGCTTCTCCAGCACGCCGTACATGCGCTTGACTTTCTGCTTCTCGCGCAACTGCAGGCCGTAATCGGACGTACGCGCGCCGGAAATACGGCCATGCTGGCCCGGCTTGCTGTCGAACTTGGCCTTGTCGGCGATCGAGCGGCGAGCGCTCTTGAGGAACAGGTCGGTGCCCTCGCGACGGGAGAGCTTGGCTTTGGGGCCGAGATAACGTGCCACTTGGTTTTCCTTGGTTTCAACTGCCGCGGCCCAGACCGCGGGAGCCATCCTCGCACCAGGCGGTGGATGGCGGTGGACTTAGTGAAAAAAGCTCAGATGCGACGGCGCTTCTGCGGGCGGCAACCGTTGTGCGGGACCGGCGTCACGTCGGAAATCGAGGTGATGCGGATGCCCAGCGCACCCAGGGCACGCACCGAGGATTCGCGGCCCGGGCCGGGTCCCTTGATCTCGACATCGAGGTTCTTGATACCCTGCTCCATCGCCGCGCGGCCAGCCACTTCGGAAGCCACCTGGGCGGCAAACGGCGTGGACTTGCGCGAGCCCTTGAAGCCCTGGCCACCGGATGACGCCCACGACAGGGAGTTGCCCTGGCGATCGGTGATCGTGATGATCGTGTTGTTGAAGGATGCATGCACGTGGGCGATGCCGTCCGAGACGTTCTTGCGAACTTTCTTGCGTACGCGCTGCGCCGCATTGTTGGCTGGAGCTTTGGCCATGGTGGTTTTCAATCCTTATTTCTTGAGCGTCGCAGCACCCTTGCGCGGCCCCTTGCGCGTGCGTGCGTTGGTACGCGTGCGTTGTCCGCGTACCGGCAAGCCGCGGCGATGGCGCATGCCTCGGTAGCAACCGATGTCCATCAGGCGCTTGATGTTCATCGTCGTTTCACGGCGAAGATCGCCCTCGATGGTCAAATGCGCGATCTGGTCACGGATCTTTTCCAGATCCGCGTCGGTGAGATCCTTGACCTTGGTCGAGTAGGCGATGGCACACGCATCGCAGATCTTGCGCGCACGAGTGCGGCCAATGCCGAAGATGGCCGTCAACCCGATCTCGGCGTGTTGTTGCGGCGGGATGTTGATACCAGCGATACGAGCCATGTGCGTCCTCTAAAGCTTATTCAATCAACCTTGGCGCTGCTTGTGGCGCTGGTCGGAGCAAATCACGCGCACCACGCCCTTGCGGCGGATGATCTTGCAATTGCGGCAGATTTTTTTCACTGAAGCCGATACTCTCATTACGTTCTCCTCAACATTGCACGGCCGCGCGATCGGAATCGCTCACCAGGCCGCGTGACCAGGTCACCCAACGCCCGGCGCGCCATGCAGAACCGGGCATTATAGATGATGTTCGTTTCGCCCTACCCACCAATCGTGGTCCTGAAGTTCGCCTTCTTGAGCAGCGATTCGTACTGCTGGCTCATCAGGTAGTTCTGCACCTGGGACATGAAGTCCATGGTGACGACCACGATGATCAGCAGCGACGTGCCGCCAAAATAGAACGGCACGTTGTATTTCAGGATCAGGAACTCGGGCAGCAGGCACACCAGGGTGACGTAGATCGCGCCCACGAAGGTCAGGCGCAGCAGGATCTTGTCGATGTAGCGCGCGGTGTGCTCGCCAGGCCGGATACCCGGAATGAAGGCGCCGCTCTTCTTGAGGTTGTCCGCGGTTTCGCGGCTGTTGAAGACCAGTGCCGTGTAGAAAAAGCAGAAAAACACGATCGCGCCCGCGTACAGCATCACGTAGATCGGCTGTCCCGGCGTCAAGGTGCTGGAAATGTCGCGCAACCAGCGCATCGACTCGCCGGCACTGAACCAGTTCACCACCGTGGCGGGCAGCAGGATGATCGACGAGGCAAAGATCGGCGGAATCACGCCGGACATGTTGAGCTTGAGCGGCAGGTGCGACGACTGCCCGCCGTATACCTTGTTGCCCACCTGGCGGCGCGCGTAATTCACCAGGATCTTGCGCTGCCCCCGCTCGACGTACACCACGAAATACGTGACCAGCACCACCACCGCCACGATGAAGATCGAGATGATGATGCTCATGGCGCCGGTGCGCACCAGCTCAAGCAGGCCACCCAGGGCGTTCGGCAGCCCCGCGACGATGCCCGCGAAGATCAGCAGCGATATGCCGTTGCCCAGGCCACGCTCTGTCATCTGCTCGCCCAGCCACATGAGGAACATCGTGCCGGCCGTCAGACTCACCAGGGCGGTGATGCGGAAACCGAAACCGGGCTCCAGCACCAGCCCTGGCGTACTCTCCAGCGCCACGGCAATCCCGAGGGACTGGAATATCGCGAGGCCCAGGGTGCCATAGCGGGTGTACTGCGTGATCTTGCGCCGCCCCGATTCACCCTCCTTGTTCAACTGCTCGAACGTCGGTATCACGTAGGTCATCAACTGCATGATGATGGCCGCCGAGATGTAGGGCATGATGCCCAGCGCGAACACGGTGAAGCGCTCCAGCGCCCCGCCGGAGAACATGTTGAACAAATTGAGGATGCTGCCCTGCTGGCTGTTGAACAGTTGTTCCAGCTGGGTCGGATCGATACCGGGAACCGGGATGTGCGCACCAATGCGGTACACCACCAATGCGAGCAGCAAAAACACCAGCCGACGGCGAAGATCGCCGAATTTGCCGGTTTTCGCCAGTTGGGCAGCTCTCGTGGCCACGATGCTTTTCTACCTCTTCAGGCGACGCTGCCACCCGCTGCCTCGATGACAGCCTTGGCACCCGCGGTCGCGCCGATGCCCGACAGCTTCACCGCCTTGGTGAGCGTGCCGCTCTTGATGACCTTGACGACGCGCGCCAATTCACCGACGACACCCGCCTGCTTGAGCGCCAGGACATCCACTTCGGCAAGGCCCAGGCGATCCAGCGCCGAGAGCGTGACCTGTGCGTTGTACTTGAGCAGGGCGGACTTGAAGCCACGCTTGGGCAAGCGGCGCTGCAGCGGCATCTGGCCGCCTTCGAAGCCCACCTTGTGATAGCCGCCGGTGCGCGATTTCTGGCCCTTGTGGCCGCGGCCCGCGGTCTTGCCCAGGCCCGAACCGATGCCGCGCCCGACGCGACGCTTGGCGTGCTTGGCACCCGCGGCAGGCTTGATGCTATTGAGTTCCATCTCCATCCTTTCAGAGGATCCTGACCAGATAGCTGATCTTGTTGATCATGCCGCGCACCTCGGGCGTGTGCTTGAGCTCGCTCACGCTGTTGAGCTTGCGCAGGCCGAGGCCGCGCACGGTGGCGCGGTGCGATTCCTTGGTGCCGATGGGGCTGCGCACCAGTTGCACCTTGAGGGTTTGCTGTGTCGTCACTGTGGACCTCGCGTTCAGGCGGCAAAGATGTCTTCGACCGTTTTGCCGCGCTTGGCGGCGATCTCGGCCGGAGTGGTCGATCGCACGAGCGCATCGAACGTCGCGCGCACCATGTTGTAGGGGTTGGACGAGCCATGGCTCTTGGCCACGATGTCAGTGACGCCCATCACCTCGAACACCGCGCGCATCGGTCCGCCGGCGATGATGCCGGTCCCCTGGGGAGCCGGCGCCATCATCACGGTGGCGGCGCCATGGCGCCCCACCACGTCGTGGTGGATGGTGCCGTTCTTGAGCGACACCTTGACCATGTTGCGACGCGCTTCTTCCATGGCCTTTTGCACCGCGGCAGGCACTTCCTTGGACTTGCCCTTGCCCATCCCGACGCGTCCGTCGCCATCACCCACCACGGTGAGCGCGGCAAACCCGAGAATGCGACCACCCTTGACCACCTTGGTGACGCGGTTGACCGCGATCATCTTCTCGCGCAAGCCGTCGTCGCGCTCGTCGCTCTGTACCCTGGGTTGAAATTTCGCCATTTTTCCTGCTCCGCTCAGAATTGCAGACCCGCTTCACGGGCCGCTTCCGCCAGGGCCTTGACCCGGCCGTGGTAAGCGTAACCAGCGCGGTCGAACGCCACTTTCTCGATACCGGCGGCCTTGGCCTTTTCGGCAATGCGCTTGCCAACCACCTGCGCCGCGGCGGCATTGCCACCCTTGCCATGGCCGCCCAGGCTCTCGCGCACTTCCTTTTCGGCAGTGGACGCACTGGCCAGCACCTTGCTGCCGCAGCCGGAGATCACGGTGGCATAGATGTTCAGATTGGTGCGGTGCACGGTCAGGCGCACGGCGCCCTGCTGGGCGATGCGGATGCGGGTCTGACGGGCACGGCGCAGACGCTGCTGTTTCTTGTCTAGCATGATGTTGCAGCTCCTTATTTCTTCTTGGTCTCTTTGATCACGACCGTCTCGTCCGCGTAGCGGATGCCCTTGCCCTTGTAGGGCTCGGGCGGACGCACGGCACGAATCTCGGCGGCCAGCTGACCGACCACCTGGCGATCAGCGCCCTTGAGTACGATCTCGGTGGGCGTCGGGCAGGCCACCGTCACGCCTGCGGGCATGACGAAATCGACCGGGTGCGAATAGCCCACGCTCAGATTGAGCTTGGCGCCGGAGGCCGCGGCCTTGAAGCCCACGCCGATCAGCGAAAGCTTCTTCTCGAAGCCCTTGCTCACGCCGACCACCATGTTATTGACGAGTTGGCGCACGGTGCCGCTCGTGGCGTTGGCTTCGCGCGATCCGTCGGTCGGCGCGAAGGACAGCTTGCCCGCGTCGTTGGTGACCTTGACCAGGGCGTTCTGCGCCACCGACAGGGTGCCGCCCGCGCCCTTGACCTGGATGCGGTCGGCGGTAATGGAAACATCCACTCCCGAAGGAATGGCGACGTGTGCTTTGGCTACGCGAGACATTGCAGTATTTCTCCTTGACGCATCAGGCGACGTAGCACAGCACTTCGCCGCCGACGCCGCTGGCGCGCGCCTTGCGGTCGGTCATCACGCCCTTGGGGGTGGTGACGATGGCCACGCCCATGCCGTTCATGACCTGCGGAATGGCGCTGCTGCCCTTGTACACGCGCAGGCCGGGGCGGCTCACGCGCTCGATGCGCTCGATCACCGGGCGGCCGGCGTAGTACTTGAGGGCGATTTCGAGCTCGGACTTGCCGCCTTCGCTCTTGACCTGGAAGCCGTCGATGTAACCCTCGTCCTTGAGCACCTGGGCGATGGCCACCTTCACCTTGGAGGCGGGGGCGGACACCGTGGTCTTGGAGACCATCTGTGCATTGCGGATGCGGGTCAGCAGGTCGGCGATGGGATCACTCATGCTCATGGTTCAATCTCCTGCTTCGCCTTACCAGCTTGCCTTGATGACACCGGGAATGTCACCGGCAAAGGCCAGTTCGCGCACCTTGGCGCGCCCCAGGCCGAACTGGCGGAAGGTGCCGCGCGGACGCCCCGTCATTTCGCAGCGGTTGCGCTGGCGCGTCGGATTGGCGTTGCGCGGGAGCTTTTGCAGCCCCAGGCGCGCGGCATCGCGCTCCTCGTCGGTGCGCTTGGCGTCACCGGCGATGGCCTTCAGTTCAGCGTACTTGGCGGCGTACTTGGCAGCCAGCTTTTCGCGCTTGAGCTCACGCTCGATCAGACTTTTCTTAGCCATGCGCCACCTCAATTCTTGAAGGGAAAACGGAACGCCGCGAGCAGCGCCTTGCATTCATCGTCGGTCCGGGCCGTCGTGGTGATGCTCACGTTCAGGCCGCGCAGCGCATCCACCTTGTCGTACTCGACTTCGGGGAAGATGATCTGTTCCTTGACGCCGATGTTGTAGTTGCCACGGCCATCGAACGCGCGGCCCGAGACGCCGCGGAAGTCGCGCACGCGCGGCAGCGCGATCGTGACGAAGCGGTCGAGGAACTCGTACATGCGCACGCCACGCAGCGTGACCATGCAGCCGATCGCCTGGCCTTCGCGGATCTTGAAGCCGGCGATGGCCCTCTTGGACTTGGTCACCACGGGCTTCTGCCCGGCGATCTTGGTCAGGTCGGCCACGGCGTTGTCCATCACCTTCTTGTCGGCCACCGCCTCGCCCACGCCCATGTTGAGCGTGATCTTGGTCAGGCGCGGCACTTCCATGATGGAGCTGTAGCCGAACTTTTCCTTGAGTTCGCCCGCGATCTTCTCGCGGTAGAGTTTTTGCAATCGTGCCATCTGTAATCCTTCAGGCGGTGGCGATTTCATCGCCGGTGGACTTGTACACACGCACGCGCTTGCCGTCGGCCTGCACCTTGATGCCCACGCGGTCGGCCTTGCCGGTCTGCGCGTTGAAGATCGCGATGTTCGACTGGTGGATGGGCATGGCCTTCTCCACGATGCCGCCGGTCGTGCCCTTCATCGGGTTGGGCTTGACGTGCTTCTTGACGACGTTCACGCCTTCGACCACGAGATGCGTTTCATCCTTGCGCAGCGTGACGGTGCCACGCTTGCCCTTGTCGCGCCCGGCCAGAACAATGACCGAGTCGCCCTTGCGAAGCTTGTTCATGACGCGCCTCTTCCTTAAATGACCTCGGGGGCCAGCGACACGATCTTCATGAAGCGCTCGGTGCGCAGTTCGCGCGTGACCGGGCCGAAGATGCGGGTGCCGATGGGCTCCAGCTTGGCATTGAGCAGCACCGCTGCGTTGCCATCGAACTTGACGAGCGCGCCGTCGCCGCGGCGGATGCCCTTGGCGGTACGCACGACCACCGCGCTGTAGACCTCGCCCTTCTTGACGCGGCCACGCGGAGCGGCTTCCTTCACGCTCACCTTGATGATGTCGCCCACGCTCGCATAACGACGCTTGGAGCCGCCCAGCACCTTGATGCACTGCACGGTCTTGGCGCCGGTGTTGTCGGCAACCTCTAAACGAGATTCAGTCTGGATCATTGCAATATTCCCAACTTGTACTGGCGCCGCCAGTCAGTCTTGGGCCCGTCGTCCACGCTGGCGACACTGTCGCTGGCGTTTGCCGCTGGGCAAGAAACCTCGTGCAGCAAGCACGAAGCCGCGCATTATCACCTTTTTTGCATGCTGCGTCAAACAAACGGCCGCACATCGCCTCAAGCAGGCACCTGCGCGTAGCGCTCGGCCAGCGCCTCGCACGCCTCGCGCCGGGGGTCGCGGCCGAGCTCCTCGCCGAGGATCGCGGCCACCGGCGCCGCGAGGCGCCGCGCCAGGCGCGCATCGAGAAAAAGCAGGCGGCTGCGCCGCGCCAGCACGTCTTCGGCGCTGCGCGCGTACTCGAACCGCGCGGCAAAGCGCACCATGGCCTCGCTCAGGCCGGGCGCGAGCCAGTTGCCGGCGCCGGGCAAGGCCTGCAGCCACGCCGCCTCCGACCCGTACAGGTGGGGGCCGGGCGCATCGCACAAACGGTGCGCCACCGGCCCCTGCGGCGCCCCCACCAGCGGGAACTCGCGCGTGACGCCGCTCCGGCGGGCCTGCAGCAGTCCTGCCTCGGCGCATTTCTGCAACACGTCCTCGGCCATCGCCCGGTAGGTCGTCCACTTGCCGCCGGTGACGGTCACCAGGCCGCTGGGCTCGACCAGGACCGTGTGCTCGCGGCTCACCGCCCGTGTCGCCGCGCCCGCGAAGTGCTGCGGCCTGGCCAGCGGGCGCAGCCCCGCCCAGCAGCTGCGCACATCGGCCGCTTGCGGCGCGCGGCGCAGGTATTTGGCCGCCTCGCGCAGCAGGAACGCCACCTCCCCGGGCAGTGCGCCGGGCTCGTCCTCGGCCTGCGGGCGTTCGGTATCGGTGGTCCCGATCAGCACCTTGCCAAGCCACGGCACGGCAAACAGCACCCGGCCGTCGGCTGTCCTGGGCACGAGCAGCGCATGGTCCGTCGGCAGGAAATCGCGGTCGACCACGAGGTGCACGCCCTGGCTCGGCACGACCAGGGGCGCATGTGCCCGGCCGGTGGCCGCGGCATCCATCGCGCGCACGCCATCGACCCAGACGCCGGTCGCGTTGACCACGGCCCGCGCGCGCAGCGTGTAGCGCCGCCCCGATTCGGCATCCTCGCACACGAGGCCGCCGAGCCGCGCCCCGTCGTGCACCAGCGCGCGGACCGGGCAGTAGTTGACCAGGAGCGCGCCGAGACGCGCGGCGGTGCGGGCCAGGGCGAGCGCCAGGCGCGCATCGTCGAACTGGCCGTCCCAGTACTTGACGCCGCCCCTGAGCCCCTGCGCTCGTATCCCGGGCAGGCATTGCAGCGCGCCCATGCGCCCGAGAAACTCGGTCGGCCCGAGCCCCGCCTTGCCGGCCAGCGCGTCGTACATCTTGAGGCCGGCGCCATAGAACGGCGCCTCCCAGAGGTGGTAGGACGGCATCACGAACGCCAGCGGCTGCGCCAGGTGCGGCGCGTTGCGCAGCAGTGTGGCGCGCTCGTGCAGCGCCTCGTACACCAGGGACACGTTGCCCTGCGCGAGATAGCGCACTCCGCCGTGCACCAGCTTGGTGGCGCGCGAAGAGGTGCCCTTGGCGAAATCGTGCGCCTCGAGCAGCACGACCCTGAAGCCGCGCGCGGCCGCGTCGAGCGCCACGCCCAGGCCGGTGGCGCCGCCGCCGATGACCGCGAGGTCGTACGCCTGCGGCTCGTCCAGGCGCGCCAGCAGGCGCTCGCGCTCGGTCGGCAGGGGTTCGGGCGACGGCGCATCGGGTGTGGTCTTCATCGGTTTTTTCCCTCCGCTTGGCCTATGCTTGCACGCCATGGCCTATCTGCTCGCCTTGGACCAAGGCACCTCCAGCTCGCGCAGCATCGTCTTCGACGGCATGGGCCGCATCGTCTGCCAGGCGCAGGTGGAACTGCCGCAAATCTACCCGCAACCCGGCTGGGTGGAGCACGACCCGCTGGAAATCTGGCGCGGCCAGCGCAGCACCCTCGAGGCGGCGCTGCGGGGCGCCGGCATCGGCGCGGGCGAGCTCGCGGGCATGGGCATCACCAACCAGCGCGAGACCACGGTCGTCTGGCACCGGGCCACCGGCGCGCCGATCCACAACGCCATCGTCTGGCAAGACCGCCGCACCGAACCGCTGTGCCAGCAATTGCGCGCGCAGGGCCATGGCGACATGGTCGCGCAAAAGACCGGGCTGCGCATAGACGCCTACTTCTCCGCCACTAAGCTGCGCTGGCTGCTCGACCACGTGCCCGGCGCACGCGCACAGGCGCAGCGGGGAGAGCTGGCCTTCGGCACCGTCGACAGCTGGCTGATCTGGCAGCTCACCGGCGGCCGGCGGCACGTGACCGACGTGAGCAACGCCAGCCGCACCATGCTGTTCGACGTGCACGCCAACACCTGGGACGACGAACTGCTCGCGCTGCTGGACATTCCGCGCAGCCTGCTGCCCGAGGTGCTGCCCTCCAGCCGCGATTTCGGCCGCACCCATGCCGATCTGCTCGGCCGCGCCATCCCCATCGGCGGCGTGGCGGGCGACCAGCAGGCGGCGCTGTTCGGGCAGACGTGCTTCTCGGCGGGCATGGCCAAGAACACCTACGGCACCGGCTGCTTCATGCTGATGCACACGGGGGAGCGCTTCCAGACCTCGGCCAACGGCCTGATCACCACGGCGGCGGCGCAGCCCGACGGGCAGGCGCGCTACGCGCTCGAGGGCAGTGTTTTCATCGGCGGCGCGGTGGTGCAGTGGCTGCGCGACGGCCTGCACGCGATCCGCGCCAGCAGCGAGGTGCAGCAACTCGCCGAGAGCGTGCCCGATTCGGGCGGCGTGATGTTCGTGCCGGCCTTCACCGGCCTGGGCGCGCCGTACTGGGCGAGCGACGCGCGCGGCACCATCACCGGCCTCACGCGCGGCAGCACGCTGGCGCACATCGCGCGCGCGGCGCTCGAGTCCATCGCCTACCAGAGCGCCGCCCTGCTCGGCGCCATGTCGCGCGACGCGGTGGCCGCGGGCGGCATGGCCGTCAGCGAGCTGCGCGTGGACGGCGGCGCCTGCGTCAACGACCTGCTGATGCAGTTCCAGGCCGACCTGCTCGGCATCCCCGTGGTGCGCCCCGAGTGCGTGGAGACCACGGCGCTGGGCGCGGCCTGCCTGGCGGGCCTGGCGACGGGCGTGTACCAGGGGCTCGACGAGCTCTCGGCCCAGTGGCGCGTCGAGCGGCGCTTCATGCCGACCATGGCGCGCGCGCAGGCCCGGGAACTGATGGCGCGCTGGGAGCACGCGGTGGCGCAGGCCACCCTGGCGCCATGAGACGGTGGACGCACCGCGCGGCGGTTTTGCACTCAAATCCAGCTTAACCCCTTATCTGACAAGCGCAGCAAGCTATTTTTTTGAAAGTATTCCATGCCCGAGCCCCATACCCCCCGGATCGCCTGCATCGGCGGCGGCAACATGGCCAGCGCCCTGCTCGGCGGCCTGCTCCAGCAGGGCGTGAGCCCGGAGCAACTCACCGTGGTCGAACCCTTCGAAGCGGCGCGCGCGGCGCTGCAGGCGCGCCACGGCATCCACGCCGTGCCGGACGCACTGGCCGTGGCGGCCACGCTGGCGCACGCCGACCTGGTGCTCTGGGCCGTCAAGCCGCAGGTCTTTCGCGAGGCGGCGGCGCCGGTGGCACCCCATGTGGGCGCGGCGCTGCACCTGAGCGTGGCCGCCGGCATCCCCACGGACAGCATCGCGCGCTGGCTCGGCACCCGGCGCATCGTGCGCGCCATGCCCAACACGCCGGCACTGATCGGCCAAGGCATCAGCGGCCTGTTCGCATGCCCCGAGGTGGCGGACGCCGACAAGGCGCTGATCGAGCGCGTGATGGGCACGACCGGCGAGTTCCTCTGGCTGGCCGGCGAAGAGCAGCTCGACGCCGTCACCGCGCTCTCGGGCTCCGGGCCCGCCTACGTGTTCTTCTTCCTCGAAACGATGACGCAGGCCGGGCAGGCCATGGGCCTCGCGCCGGACCAGGCCTATCGCCTCGCGCTCGCCACCTTCCGCGGCGCGACCGAGCTGGCCATCCGCTCCGGCGAAGCCCCCGCCGTGCTACGCCAGCGCGTGACCAGCAAGGGCGGCACCACGCACGCGGCCATCACCTGCCTGCAAGAGGCCAGGGTGGCCGAGCACTTCATCACTGCGCTGCAGGCCGCGCAAGCGCGCGCCAGGGAACTGGCCGCCGAATTCGGCGCCTAGCGCAGCGCAAACCCCAGCGCCACGCCGGCGAACAGGCTCGCACCCATCCAGTGGCTCTGGCTGAAGGCGGTGAAGCAGCCGGGGCGCTCGCGCGAACGGATCAGCGTGTAGTGCCACGCCACCTGCGCCGCCGCCAGCAGCACACCCAGCCAGAAGGGCCAGCCCAGGCCCAGCGGCGCGAGCTGCCAGACGGTGAGCAGCAGGCAGGCGCTGTAGCAGCCGATGACGCCCGCCACGTCCCAGCGCCCGAGCGTGATCGCCGAGGTCCGGATGCCGATCTTCAGGTCGTCGTCGCGATCGACCATGGCGTACTCGGTGTCGTAGCCCAGCACCATGCCCATGTTGGCCAGCAGCAGCAGCCAGGCCATCGGCGGCACCGCCCCCGTCGCCGCGGCGAACGCGATCACGATGCCGAAGCTGTAGGCAATGCCCAGCACCGCCTGCGGCATCGAGAAGAAGCGCTTGGTGAACGGGTAGATGATGGCCACCACCACGCCCACCGCCGACCAGGCCACCGCCTCCCGGCGGGTAGTGAGCACCAGCGCGAGCGCGACGAGCGCCAGCACCACGCCCAGCGCCGCCGCCTCCTTGACCGACAGCTCGCCCGTGGTGAGCGGGCGCCGCGCCGTGCGCTTGACGTGCCGGTCGAAGTCGCGGTCGGCGATGTCGTTGATGGTGCAGCCGCTGGACCGCGTGAGGATGGTGCCGAGCACGAAGACCGCCAGCAGGTGCCAGCCCGGAAAGCCGCCCGCCGCCACCCACAGCGCCACCAGCGTGGGCCACAGCAGCACCAGCCAGCCGGCAGGGCGGTTGAAGCGGACCAGGTCCAGGTAGAGCGCCAGGCGCGAGCGCGGCGCGCCCGCCGCAGGCAGCGTGGATGGCGTCATGGGCGGATTTTCATGCCGAACGCCTGCCCCGCCGCGCATCCGGTTCAGAGAAATTCCACGCCCGGCAGGTCGCAGGCGTGCACCGCGTTGCGCAGCGCCGCGATGGCCTCGTAGCGCGTGAAGCTGCGCCGCCAGGCCAGCACGACGCGGCGGCTCGGCGGCCGCGCGCCGTCCTTTTCGACCACGGGCAGGTAGCACACGTGCGGCTCGTCGGAGCGCCTGCGCCGCAGGCTGCCCAGGGCGTCGCGCGGCACCGCCAGGCGCGGCACCAGCGTCACGCCCATTCCGGCCGACACCATGTGCTTGATGGTCTCCAGCGACGAGCCTTCGAACGTGCGGCGAATGCCCTCGGCGTTGGTCGCATAGCGCGCGAATTCGGGGCACACCTCGAGCACGTGGTCGCGAAAGCAATGGCCGGTGCCCAGCAGCAGCATGGTCTCGCTCTTGAGCTCCATGGCCGAGACGGACTCCTGCGCCGCCAGCGGGTGCGTGGACGGCACCGCCGCGAGAAACGGCTCGTCGTACAGCGGCGCGAGCGCCAGGCCCGCGTCGGGAAAGGGTTCGGCGAGGATGGCGCAGTCGATCTCGCCGGTGCGCAGCATCTCGAGCAGCCTGACGGTGAAGTTCTCCTGCAGCATCAAGGGCATCTGCGGCGTCTTCGCCAGGGAGCGGCGCACCAGCTCGGGCAGCAGGTAGGGGCCCACCGTGTAGATCACGCCCAGGGTCAGCACCCCGGCGAGCGGATCCTTGCCGCGCTTGGCGATCTCCTTGATCGACGCGGCCTGCTCCAGCACGCTTTGCGCCTGGCGCACGATCTCCTCGCCCAGCGGGGTCACGGAAACGTCGCTCGCGCTGCGCTCGAAAATCTTCACTTCGAGCTCTTCCTCGAGCTTCTTGACAGCCACGGAAAGCGTGGGCTGGGCGACGAAGCAGGCCTCGGCCGCGCGGCCGAAGTGTTTCTCGCGCGCGACGGCGACGATGTATTTCAACTCGGTCAGTGTCATGGCACCCGCATCTTGCCTCAAAACGAACCGCCCTCCGCTCGCCGCGGGCGGCGCCGGCCTCAGAGCCTGTTCATGCCTTGAGGAAATCGGACTTTCCGCCCAGCCAGCGTTCGACGTGCGCCCTGGCGAGCGCGGGATGCTCGCGCAGCATCGGCGGCGCCACCGCGCGCGCCCAGTCGAGCAGCGCGCCGTCGGCGGCCAGGTCGGCGAAGCGCAGCATCGCGTCGCCCGACTGGCGCGCGCCCAGGAACTCGCCGGGGCCGCGGATGTCCAGGTCGCGCCGCGCGATCTCGAAACCGTCGCTGGTCTCGACCATCGCCTTGAGGCGCTCGCGCGCGCTCGCGCCGAGGTGGCCGCTGTCGCCGGTCGAATACAGCAGCACGCAGGCCGAGGCCGCCACGCCGCGCCCCACGCGCCCGCGCAGCTGGTGCAGCTGCGACAGGCCGAAGCGCTCGGCGTGCTCTATCACCATCAGGCTGGCGTTGGGCACGTCCACGCCGACCTCGATCACGGTGGTCGAGACCAGCACGCCGATCCGCCCCTGCGTGAAGCGCTCCATCACGGCGTGCTTCTCGGCCGCCGGCATGCGCGAGTGCAGCAGGCCGACCTCGACGCCCGGCAGCGCGCCGGCCAGCTCGGCGTGCGTCGCGGTGGCGTTCGACAGGTCCAGCGCCTCGCTCTCCTCGATCAGCGGACACACCCAGTAGACCTGCCGGCCGCCGGCCACCTGGTGCGCCAGGCGCTCGATCACCTCGCCGCGGCGGCTGTCGGCCAGCAGGCGCGTGACGACGGGCGTGCGCCCGGGCGGCAGCTCGTCTATGGTGGAGACGTCCAGATCGGCGTAGTAACTCATCGCCAGCGTGCGCGGGATGGGCGTGGCGGTCATCATCAGCAGGTGCGGCTCGAAGGCGCCGGGCGCCGCCGCGCCAGCGGTGCGCTTTTGCCGCAGTGCCAGGCGCTGCGCCACCCCGAAGCGGTGCTGCTCGTCGATCACCGCCAGGCCCAGCCGGGCAAACTGCACCTGCTGCTGGATCACCGCGTGCGTGCCGACGACCAGCGCCGCCTCGCCGCTGGCGACGCGCTCGAGCATCCCGGCCCGCTCCTTCTTCTTCTGCCCGCCGACGAGCCAGGCGACGCTCTGGCCGCGCCCTGCCAGCAGCGGCTGCAGCCACTGCACCAGCTTGGCGAAGTGCTGGCTGGCGAGGATCTCGGTCGGCGCCATCAGCGCGCACTGCCAGCCCGCGTCGATGCAGCGCGCCGCCGCCAGCGCCGCCACCACCGTCTTGCCCGCGCCCACATCGCCCTGCAGCAGCCGGTGCATCGGGCGCGCCAGCGCCAGGTCGCGCGCGATCTCGTCCTCGACGCGCCGCTGCGCGGCGGTCAGCGCGAACGGCAGCGCCGCCAGCAGCCGCGCATGCAGCGTCCCGGGCCCGCCCTCGGTGCGCAGCACGGGCGCGCGCAGGCGCGCGCGCTGCGCCCGCGCCGTGCACTGCGAGAGCTGCTGCGCCAGCAGCTCCTCGGCCTTCAGGCGCTGCCACGCCGGGTGGCTGCGGTCCTCCAGCGTCGCCAATGCCACGTCGGGCGCCGGATGGTGCAAAAACAGAAGCGCTTCGCGCAGGCTCCACAAGGGTTTTAGCCCGTCTTGACCATGATTTTGCAGCGGTGGCGGCGGCAGGCCGGGCGACAGCGTTTCGGGCAGCTGCACACGCGCCAGCGCGCTTGCCACCGCGCGGCGCAGATAGGCCTGCGGCAACTGCGCCGCCGTCGGGTACACCGGCGTGAGGGCGGCGGGCAAGGGGCCGTCGGCCCGGTGAAACGCCGGGTGCACCATCTGCCGCCCCCAGAAACCGCCGCGCACCTCGCCGCGCGCGCGCAGGCGCTCGCCCACCGCCATGGCCTTCTGCTGCGAAGGGTAGAAGCTGAAGAACCGCAGCTCGCAGCGGCCGCTGCCGTCGTCGAGCACCACCACCAGCTGGCGGCGCGGGCGCGGCTGCACCTCGCTGGCTACCACCACGCCCTCGATCTGCGCCACCTCGCCCTCGCGGGCGCTGCCGATCGGCGTGATGCGCGTCTCGTCCTCGTAGCGCAGCGGCAGGTGCAGCGCCAGGTCGATGTCGCGCACCAGGCCCAGCTTGGCGAGCGCACGCTGCGCCGGGCTGCGCGCGGCAGGCGGGCCGGCCTCCTGGCGGCTTGCAGGGGCGGCGGCCGGTGCTCGGATGCGTTCAGACACGCAAACAGGCTACCATGTGCGGGCCCGGCCCCGCCACCCGGCGGGCCGCTCGCCGCCACCATGCTCAAACGCATTCATGTGCACCACCTGACGCGCGGGATGTTCATCCACGAATTCTGTGGTTCGTGGATGGAGCACCCGTTCTGGCGCAGCCAGTTCCTGATCCGCAGCGCGCAGGATCTCGCGCGCATCCGCGCCACCGACATCAAGGAAGTCTGGATCGACACCAGCAAGGGGCTGGACGTGGCGCCGGACACGACCGCCCATTCGCGCGAGCAGGTGAATGCCCAGATCGACAGCGATCTGGCGCAGCTGGCGGCCGAGCCGGAGCTCGAGCTCGGCCCCGCCGCGCAAGAGGCCGACGCGACCGACGAGATGCAGCGTGCCAGCGGCATCTGCGCCAGCGCCAAGCAGGCGGTCGTGGCCATGTTCCGCGAGGCGCGCATGGGCCGCGCGATCGACATCGCGCACGCGGGCGCGGTGGTGCAGCAGATTTCCGGCTCGATCGACCGCAGCCCGCACGCGCTGATCAGCCTGGCGCGCCTGAAGACCGCCAACGAATACACCTACATGCACTCGGTCGCCGTCGCGGCGCTGATGGTCGCGCTGGCGCGCCAGCTGCGGCTCGATGCGGACACCACCCGCATGGCCGGCCTGGCCGGACTGCTGCACGACCTGGGCAAGGCCAAGATCTCGCAGGCCATCCTGAACAAGCCGGGCAGGCTGACCGAGGAGGAGTTCGAAATCATGCGCGGCCACCCGCTGGTCGGCCACACCATGCTGTTCGGCAGCGGGCTCGCGCCGGAGGTACTCGACGCCTGCCTGCACCACCACGAAAAAATGGACGGCACCGGCTACCCGGACCACCAGCGCGGCGAAGACATCGGCCTGCTGGCCCGCATGAACGCGGTCTGCGACGTGTACGACGCGGTCACCTCCAACCGCCCCTACAAGGACGGGTGGGACCCGTCCGCCGCGCTGCAGCGCATGGCCGAGTGGACCCCCTCGCACTTCGACAACCGGGTTTTCCAGGCCTTCGTGCGCAGCCTCGGCATCTACCCGGTCGGCTCACTGGTGCGCCTGCGCTCGCAGCGCATCGGCGTGGTGGTCGCGCAGTCGCCGGGCACGCTGCTCGCGCCCCAGGTCAAGGTGTTCTACGCGCTCGCGTCGGACGCGCGCCTCGCCCCCGTGGTGGTGGACCTCTCCGCCCCCGGATGCACCGACGCCGTCGTCGCGCGCGCAGACCCGGCGCAGTGGAAATTCCCCGACCTGGACCAGCTCTGGTCGGGCCAGACACCCACCGGGCGGTAACCGGCGCGCGACAATGCGCACCGCGCGGGCCGCCCGGCCCGCGGACCACGCCCATGCTCCCCTTGACTGCACCGCACGCCTTCACGCTGGCCGACTTCGATTTCGCGCTGCCCCCGCAACTCATCGCCCAACACCCGGCGCCCGAGAGGAGCGGCTCGCGCCTGCTCGACGGCCGCTCGTGGCCGGCGCACGACCGGACCTTCCGCGACCTGCCCGGCCTGCTCGAGGCGGGCGACCTGATGGTGTTCAACGACACCCGCGTCGTCAAGGCGCGGCTGTTCGGCGAGAAGGCCAGCGGCGGCCGCGTGGAGCTCCTGATCGAGCGCGTGCTCGACGGCGGCGAAGTCCTCGCCCACATGAAGGTCAGCAAGAAGCCCGCGCCCGGCGCGGTGCTGCACATCGCCGGCGGCCTCGGGCGCGGCGGCTTCGACGCCCGGCTCGCGGCGCGCTGGCCGGACGAGCACGGCGCGCTGTTCCGCCTCGCGCTGCGCGGCCCGGCAGGCGAGACGCCGTGGGAGCTGATGCAGCGCCACGGCCACCTGCCGCTGCCGCCCTACATCGCGCGCCACCAGGAGGGCGGCCACGACCCCGACGAAGCCGAAGACAACGAGCGCTACCAGACGGTCTTCGCCCACACCCCCGGCGCGGTGGCCGCGCCCACCGCGGCGCTGCATTTCGACGCCGCGGTGCTCGCCGCCCTGACGGCACGCGGCGTCGCGCAGGCGCGCGTCACGCTGCACGTCGGCGCGGGCACGTTCCAGCCCGTCAAGACCGAGAACATCGCCGAACACCACATGCACAGCGAGTGGTACCAGATACCGCCCGAGACCATCGAGGCGATCGAGCGCTGCCGCGCGCGCGGCGGCCGCGTGCTGGCCATCGGCACCACCACGGTGCGCACGCTCGAATCGTGGGCGCGCGGCGGCCAGACGAGCGGCGAGACCGACATCTTCATCACGCCGGGCTTCGACTTCCGCGTGGTCGACCTGCTCGTCACCAACTTCCACCTGCCCAGGAGCACCCTGATGATGCTGGTGAGCGCCTTCGCCGGGCACGAGCACATCATGCGGCTGTACCGCCACGCGGTGCAGGAGCGCTACCGCTTCTTCAGCTACGGCGACGCGATGCTGCTGCGGCGCGCCACCGCGTGACGGCGCTTCAGCCGAACAGCCGCGCCAGCGCCTGCCCCGGCTCGCTCGCCCGCATGAAGGCCTCGCCCACGAGGAAGGCGTGCACGCCGGCGCCGCGCAGCAATGCCACGTCCGCCGGCGTGGCGATGCCCGACTCGGTCACCAGCAGACGGTCGGCGGGCACCTGGCGGCGCAGGTCGAGCGTGGTCTGCAGGCTCACCTCGAAGCTGCGCAGGTTGCGGTTGTTGATGCCGACGAGCGGCGTCTTCAGGCGCAGCGCGCGCTCGAGTTCGGGCGCGTCGTGCACCTCGACCAGCACCGCCATGTCCAGGCTCTGCGCGATCGCCTCCATCTCGGCCATGCGGGCATCGTCCAGGCACGCGGCGATCAGCAGCACGCAATCCGCGCCCATGGCGCGCGACTCCCAGATCTGGTACGGGTCGACCATGAAGTCCTTGCGCAGCACCGGCAGCGGGCACGAGGCGCGCGCCTGCTTGAGGTAGTCGGGCTGGCCCTGGAAGAACTGCCGGTCGGTCAGCACCGACAGGCAGGCGGCGCTGACCTTGCCGTCGCCCTCGGCGTAGCTCTGCGCGATGTCGGCCGGCACGAAGTCTTCGCGGATCACGCCCTTGCTCGGGCTGGCCTTCTTGATCTCGGCGATCACCGCCGCCTGGCCGGCAGCGACCCTGGCGCGCAGGCTGCCCACGAAGTCGCGCGTGAGCACGCGGCTTTCGGCGTCGGCGCGCATCGCGGCCAGCGGCACGCGGTTTTGCGCCGCGACCACTTCCTCGCGCTTGACGGCGCAGATCTTTTCCAGGATGTCGGACACCGCGGCCTCCTTCGCGCTCACGCGGCGCAGCCTTGCGTGAAGGCGACGAGCTGCTCGAGCTTGGCGCGGGCGGCACCGCTCTCGACCGCCGCCTGCGCGCGCGCCAGGCCTTCGGCGATGTCCGGCACCACGCCCGCCGCGTACAGCGCCGCGCCGGCGTTGAGGCACACCACGTCGCGCGCCGGGCCTTCCTCGCCGTGCAGCACCGAAAGCAGCATGGCCCTGGACTCCTCGGGCGTGTCCACCTTGAGCGCGCGCGTGCCGGCCATGCGCAGGCCGAAGTCCTCGGGGTGGATCTCGTACTCGCGCACCACGCCGTCCTTGAGCTCGCCCACGCGCGTGCCCGCGCCCAGGCTGATCTCGTCGAGGCCGTCGCGGCCATAGACGACCAGCGCGTGCTCGGCCCCGAGGCGCTGCAGCGCGCGCACCTGGATGCCGACCAGGTCTTCGTGGAACACGCCCATGAGGATGTTGGGCGCACCCGCCGGGTTGGTCAGCGGCCCGAGGATGTTGAAGATGGTGCGCACGCCGAGTTCGCGGCGCACCGGCGCCACGTTCTTCATCGCCGGGTGGTGGTTGGGCGCGAACATGAAGCCGATGCCGGTCTCGGCCACCGAGCGCGCGATCTGCTCGGGCGTGAGCTGGATGTTCACGCCGAGCTGCTCCATCACGTCGGCGCTGCCCGACTTGCTCGACACGCTGCGCCCGCCGTGCTTGCTCACCCGCCCGCCCGCTGCCGCGACGACGAAGGTGGCGCAGGTGGAGATGTTGAAGGTGCCGGCGCCGTCGCCGCCGGTGCCGACCACGTCGACCAGGTGCGTGGTATCGGCCACGTGGACCTTGTTGGAGAACTCGCGCATCACCTGCGCGGCGGCGGTGATCTCGCCGATGGTCTCCTTCTTCACGCGCAGGCCGGTGATGATGGACGCGGCCATCAGGGGCGAGAGCTCGCCGCTCATGATCATGCGCATCAGGTGCAGCATCTCGTCGTGGAAGATCTCGCGGTGCTCGATGGTGCGCTGCAGCGCTTCCTGGGGGGTGATGGCGTTCATGGTTTTCTCCATTTTGATAGCTGCCAGCGCTTGCTGCACAAGCGCCAGGGCCGGTTTTGATTGAATTTTCCGGGCAGCGCGCTCAGCCGCCCTGCACGAGGAAATTGCGCAGCAGCGCGTGGCCGTGCTCGGTCAGGATGCTCTCGGGGTGGAACTGCACGCCCTCCACCGCGAGCTGCCTGTGGCGCACGCCCTGGATTTCGCCGTCCTCGCTGGTCGCGCTGATCTGCAGGCACCCGGGCAGGCTCGCGCGCTCGATCGCCAGCGAGTGGTAGCGGTTGACGGTGTACTGGCGCGGCAGCCCGGCGAACACGCCCTGCTCGTCGGTCGTGATGACGCTGGTCTTGCCGTGCATCTGCCGCCCCGCGCGCACCACCTTGCCGCCGAAGGCCTCGCCGATCGCCTGGTGGCCCAGGCAGACGCCGAGGATGGGAATCTTCCCGGCAAAGTGGCGGATCGCCGCCACCGAGATGCCGGCCTGCGCCGGGGCGCACGGCCCGGGCGATATCACCAGCCGGTCGGGCGCGCGCGCGGCGATGTCCTCCAGCGTGGTCTCGTCGTTGCGCACCACCTGCACCTCGGCCCCCAGCTCGCCCAGGTACTGGACGATGTTGAAGGTGAAGCTGTCGTAGTTGTCGATCATCAGGACATTCATTCCAGCCCCTCCTCGACGAGTTCGGCGGCGCGCAGGAGCGCGCGCGCCTTGGCCTCGGTCTCCTGCCATTCGAGCTCGGGCACCGAATCGGCGACGATGCCCGCGGCCGCCTGCACGTAGAGCATGCCGTCCTTGACGATGGCGGTGCGGATCGCGATCGCCACGTCCATGTCGCCCGCATAGCTCAGGTAGCCGCAGGCACCGCCGTACAGCCCGCGCTTGACCGGTTCGAGCTGGTCTATGACCTCCATCGCATGCACCTTGGGCGCGCCGGTGAGCGTGCCCGCCGGGAAGGTCGCCTTGAGCACGTCCATGCTCGTCATGCCCTCGTTCAGCAGCCCCTCGACGTTGCTCACGATGTGCATCACGTGGCTGTAGCGCTCGACGACGAAGGCCTCGGTCACCTTCACGCTGCCGGTCCGGGCGATGCGGCCGATGTCGTTGCGCGCCAGGTCGATCAGCATCACGTGCTCGGCGCGCTCCTTGGGGTCGTTCACCAGCTCCTGCTCGGCCGCCTTGTCCTTCTCGGGCGTGGCGCCGCGCGGGCGGGTGCCGGCCAGCGGCCGTATCGTCACCTTGGTGCCGCCCTCCACCTGCTCCTGGCGCACCAGGATCTCGGGGCTGGAGCCCACCACCTGGAAGCCGCCGAAGTCGTAGAAATACATGTAGGGCGACGGGTTGAGCGAGCGCAGCGCGCGGTACAGCGACAGGGGCGATTCGGTATAGCGCTTGTGAACGCGCTGGCCCACCTGTACCTGCATGAAGTCGCCCGCGGCGATCAGCTCCTTGGCTTTTTCCACCGCGGCGAGGTAGTCCCGCCTGGCGAAGCCGCGCTGCACCGGGTAGCTCTCGCTCGGCCTGACCTGCGGCGCGCTCACCGAGTACCTGAGCTGGTCCTTGAGCTCGCGCAGCCGCTTCTTGCCGCGCGCGTAAGCCTCGGGCTGCGCCGGGTCGGCCCAGACGATGAGGTAGAGCTTGCCCGAGAGGTTGTCGATCACCGCCACCTCCTCGCACTGCAGCAGCAGGATGTCGGGGCAGCCGATCATGTCCGGCGGGCAGGTGTGTTCGAGCTTCTTCTCGATGTAGCGCACCGCGTCGTAGCCGAAGTAGCCCGCCAGGCCGCCGCAGAAGCGCGGCAGGCCCGGGCGCAGCGCCACCTTGAAGCGCTGCTGGTAGGCGGCGATGAAATCCAGCGGGTTGCCCGCGTGCGTCTCCACCACCTGCCCGTCGGTCACCACCTCGGTGCGCGCCTGCGCGCCGAAGCCGCTGGCACGCAGCAGCGTGCGCGCCGGCAGGCCGATGAAGCTGTAGCGGCCGAAGCGCTCGCCGCCGACGACCGATTCGAGCAGGAAGCTGTGGCGTCCGTCGCCCTGCACGCGCGCGAGCTTGAGGTAGAGCGAGAGCGGGGTTTCCAGGTCGGCGAAGGCTTCCGCGATCAGGGGGATGCGGTTGTAGCCGTCGCCAGCCAGGCTCTTGAATTCCAGTTCAGTGATCACGGGGATCTCCCAGGTCCGGCGGCATGCCCAAGGGAGCCGCCAGGTTCATCTCGTGAGGAAAGTGCTTGCCGCGTGGCCGGGCGAAGCTGCGGGCGCACCCTGGGTGGTGCCCCGGGTCGCGTTCAGAAGACGTGGACGGGTCTGCGCCAGGGCCAGGCTCCCCGGTCGCTCTGACCCGCAATGAACGCGCGATGGATGAACATGCGCGCCAGTGTAGCAAAGGTCGCGCGCGGCGCCGCCCGAACGCCGCCTGCAGGCAAGTCCATCCGGCGTTACGCTCTCGCCGTCGAACAACCCGAGGAGCTTGACCGTGACCGAGAAACCCAGCCCATCCGCCATTCGCCGCACCCTGCTGGCGAGCGGCATGCTCGCCGCGGCCGCCGGCGCGCTGGCGCAAGAGAAGGCGGACGACGCCGACAAGGTGGTCTACCACATCGACGACGCCGCCGCCCAGGCCACCAAGGGCCTGCGCAACATGCGCAACCACCTGGACGTGGCTCCCGGCACGAAGATCGTGGTCGTGACGCACGCCAACGGCGTGGACTTCCTCATGGAAGGCGCCAAGGACGCCAAGAACCCGGGCGTCGACTACGCCTCCCTCGTCAGCGCCCTGAAGGCGCGCGGCGTGCGCTTCGTGGTCTGCGAGATCACGCTGCGCAACCGCAACCTGAAGAAGGACCAGTTCATCATGGACGCGGACTTCACCCCCTCGGGCGTGGTGCTGGTCGGCCAGCTGCAGAACCGCGAGCACTACGCCTACATCAAGCCCTGAGCCTCCGCGACCGGCCGCAGCGAGGCGCTGCCTGCACTACCGGCCGGCGCATCGGCCGCGCTTTCGCGCATGGGCATGGCGCATCGATATCCATAGCTGCCGGCGCTTGCCCCGCATGGGGAAAATCGCTATTTGATTCTGAATTGCAACAGGCGTTTCCGGTTTTTGTGGAAACGCCAGATGGCCCCTGCCGCACCCCTGCGCGCCCGTGGCAGGGCGCATGCCGCACGGGCGCGCGCCTTTCCTGCGGTCACATCCGTTCACAAAACTCCGGGAGCGAAGGCGCGCCCTGGCATCCAACACGGTGACGCCGTTTTGCGCAGCCCGACGCTGCGCGCATCCATGGGAGTTTCGTCATGACACTGTCGCGCCATCCGCTTTTCATCGCCGCCGCCCTGCTGTGCGCCGGCGCCTCGGTGCAGGCGGCCACGCCCGCGGCCAACGCCGCGTGCGCCGGCGAGCCCGCCGCCAGCCGGGCCGCCTGCGTGCGGGAGGTGGGCGCCGCCGCGCAGGCCGCGCGCGCCGGAGCCCTGACCAGCGCCGACGCCGCCACCTACGAGCGCAACGCGCTGGCACGCTGCGAGGTCTTCAAGACGCCGCAAGACCAGGCCGACTGCCGCGCGCGCATGGGCTCCGGGGCCATCGTCAGCGGCTCGGTCGAGGGCGGCGGCATCCTGCGCGAGCAGGTGGACAGCTACACCGTCACCCGCTGACGCGGGCGGTGGCGCCGCCCCGTCAGAAGGTGCTCAGCACGTTGAGGAACCAGCCGCGGCTGCGGTAGGACAGGTCCGTCAGGTCGTCCGAGTAATTGGTGAAGTTGTAGCCCACGCCGATCTTCAGGTGCTTGTCCACGTGCCGGTACACGCCGATGAGCGCGCCGGCACGCGCATCGCGCGCTTCCTGCGCGCGCAGGTTGCGCAACTCGGTCACGATGTCCCACTCGTGCACCCAGTGCCAGTCGGCGCGCAGCACCAGCAGGTCGGCGCGGCTGGAGAACCAGGGGCCGCTGGTCTTGTTCATGCGCAGCTTGCCCACGCGCACGCCGTACTTGAAGCCGAGCGAGAGCCAGGGCCTGACGTCCCAGATGGTGTCGATGGCGAACACCGTGCTCTTCTGCGAGTAATCGGCGATCCGGCCGTAGGGGTCGACCTGCCCGGCCGTGGGCATGTCGTAATAGCTGGTCAGCTTGACCAGCGTGTTCCAGCGGTCGTTGTCCACGGGCCGGTAGGCCGCGCCGATCACCGCCTCGTGGAAATTGCCGTCGTAGAACGCGCCGTTGGAATTGCTGCTGCGCGAGATGTTGAACTTGCCCAGCAGGCGCCACGCCGGCGTGAGCTGCTGGCCATAGGTGTTGCGCATGAGCCAGGTGTCGCGCGTCTGACCGGCGGTGTCGCGGTCGCGGCGCAGCTCCAGCGCCCCGGCGTACCTGATGCCGTCGCGCTTGTAGCTGGTCGAGAAGCCCACGGCCTTGCGGTCGAAATCGCCGCCCAGCACGTCGCTGATGGTGCCGAACTCGACCTTGGAGCCGAAGGTCCAGCGGTCGTTCGGCGCCAGGTCGACGCCGAACGCCTGCACCAGGCTCTGCGAACCCGCGCCGTCGGTGCTGCGGACCTCGCCGAACAGGCGCGTGGTGTCGTTCAGCCGGTAGTTGCTGCCCGTGACCCAGCTGCCGTAGCGCCCGCGGAAGTTGGTGTCGGGGTTCTCGCTCTCCAGGCGGTAGTTCAGGTAGGCGTTGCTGCGGTCGTTCACGCGCCAGTCCGCGCCCAGCATGCCTCCGGCGCCCAGGTTGCCGCCCGAGGCCTCGGCATTGAGCGTGAGGCGGTCGTTGGCGCGCCAGGCGCCGCCCAGGCCGGCGCGGTTGTTGGCATCGCGCTCGCCGCTGCGCTGGGCCGTGCCCTGCACGAAGCCGTAGAGCGACCAGTCCTCCTTCTCGCCGGGCTGGCCGCCGTCCTTGAGCGGAGCGTACTCGGCGCGCAACTGCACGTCGGTGCGCCCGCCCTGCTGCGACAGGTAGGGGCTGGCATTGGGCGCGGCGAGGGTGCGCTTGTCGTGGCGCACACCCACGGCGACGCCCCACTCGGCGTCGAGCTGCCGGCGCACCGCCAGCTCCACGTTGCTCGCGTCCTGGATGTCGCCGCGGCGCTGGTCGGCCTTGGCCTTGAGCGTGGTGCTGTCGGTCAGCGGCACCTCGGCCCTGGCGCCCGCCTGGCGCACGGCCTCGCCGTTGTAGGCGATCTGGCCCGGCGCGGAAAAGCCCCGGTCCCGGTCCTGCACGTAGCCGCTGATCACGCCCTTGTGGCCCTCGGTCACTTCCGCCAGGTCGACGGAGGCCTCGACCCGCTTGGCCCAGGCCGTGTCGCTGGAGGCGCCGGCGATGGGGTTGAAGGCGTAGCCGCCATCGACCGAGCTGCCGATGCTGGTGTCGCCCACGCCCTGCGAGCGCGCGACCTCGGCCTTGATCTGCGTGCCGGGGGCCACGCGCACGGTCACGTCGACGCCCTGCAGCGTCTGGCGCGCCGCGCCTTCGCCCTGGCGATAGGCCGTGCCGCCGACGCGCACGTGGTCGTTCAGCCAGTGGCTGCCGCGCACGCCGTAGGCCATGGAGTCGACCTCGGTGAGCCCGGGCACGAATTCATAGGTCGCCACCAGGTGCAGCGGGTTGCCCGCCAGCGCGCTGGTGTAGATCAGCCCGCCCGCGCCCGCGGTGGAAGGCAGGGGCTGCGCCAGCAGGATGCGCCCCTGCAGGTAGTTGAGCTCGTAGTCCTGCCCCGGCACGAGCAGGCGGCGCTCCAGCACCATGCCGGAATCGCGGTCGCGCACCTCGATCCACAGGCGCTCGGAGCCCACCGTCACGTCCTGGTGGCGCATGTAGTAGAGCGAGCCGCCGGTGCCGCGGAATTCCTCGCGCGCGCCCATGGTGCCCGGGTCGGCGGCGAACGCGTCCACGCCGCTGCGGCGCTCGCCGAACGAGGTCGCGTCCTCGGAACGCCAGCGCGCGTTGGCGCCGTACAGGCCGCGCGAGTACTGGATCAGCTCCGACCCGCTCCACTGCGTCTGGAAGTTGCCCCACATCACGCGCGAGTCGCCTTTCTCGAGGCGCACGTAGAACTTGCCCTGCGTCGGCGCGTCGTCCACCGTGGTGCTGTCGTCGCCGTACACGGGGTAGTAGACATCGGGGTCGATGCGGCGCAGCAGGTAGCGCGGGTCCTTGGCGGCGAAGTTGCTGAACAGGTCCTTGAGCGGCTGCTCGCGCGTGTCGGCCGCCGCGGTGAGCAGCCACTCGCCCTTGATCTTGCCCTTGAGGTAGAAGGCGCCGCGCCCGTCCACGTAGGTCTCGTTGCGGTAGTGCTGCAGGTCGCTGGTCACCAGCTCCGCCGGGCCGATGGTGCGGTTGCGCCCCACGGTCAGGTCGCCGACGGCGATGTAGAACCAGTCGCCGTCCGGGATCGAGACGTTGCGCCGGAAGGTCGCCGTGCGGCCGTCGGTGCCGGTCACGCTCACGTCCACGCCGTGCGGGCCGGTCGCCAGGATCTGGCGCGCGACGAAGCGGCCCTGCTCGTCCACGGGGATCGGCAGGCCCAGCACGCTGACCTTCTCGCCCACCTTGATGCCGCTGCCGCTCACCGTGATGGTGCCCCCGCGCACCGGGATGTTGCTGACGTGCAGCGCGTTCTCGCCCCAGCCCGTGAGCGCCTCGCGCCCGGGCTTGTCCAGGTCGTTCAGCGGGCGCTCGCGCGTCGCGACGTTGAGCTGCTTGGTAGCGGTCTCGTCGAAGCGGCCCTGCGCGTCGTAGACGCGCAGCAGGTAGACGTATTCCTCCTGGCCCTGCACCGGCACCTTCCAGCGCGCCTCCTGCTGCCACTGCAGCGGCAGCGTCGCCAGCGGCTTGCCGTCGGTCGCGGCGCCCTTGGGGAAGATGCGCACCTCGGCGCGCGCGATCCAGGCGGCGTAGTTGGTCCAGCCGCGCAGCGCCACTTCCTGGCCGCGCAGGGTCAGGTCCCGGGTGGTCCAGACGTTGAGGGCGGGCCTGGCAGCCAGGTCGTCGTACTTGATCTGGATGTCGGCGCGCTCGAGCGCCACGTCGACGCAGCGCTGGCGGTCGGCCTCGTTAACCTCGGCGCCGCTCATGTCCTCGCCATCGACGGTGACGCGAAACGGCAGGTCGCTGGCCTGGCCGACCGGGCCGCAGGGCGGCGCGGGCGTGGCAGGCGCGGCAGCGGATGCCGGCGCCGGCGCGGCCACGGCCTCGTCCCACCACAACCGGACCTCGACACGGCGGTTGCGCGCCATGCCCTCCGGCGTCGCGTTGCTCGCCACGGGCCGGGTGTCGCCCTCGCCGCCCACGGCCACGGCGTTCGCCGGCAGGCCGAGCGCCTGGCGCAGGTACTGCCCCACCGCCAGGGCGCGCGCTTCCGACAGGCCCTGGTTGTCGGTGAACAGACGGCGAGTGGCCGCGTTCATGCGCTGGCTGTCGGCATGGCCGACCACCGCAATCCGCAGGCCCTGCTTGCCCTTGATCCGTGCCGCGAGCGCATCGAGCCGCTGGCGCGAGGCCGGCAGCAGCTCGGCCCGGCCCGATTCGAACAGGGCGCCCGAGGCATCGGCCTCGCTCAGGGTCTCGGTCTGCCGCGCCGGCGCCTGAGGCAATTGCGCCTGCGCGGCGCGCATGGCCTGCGCCTCCTCGCGGCTCAGGCCCGAGGGCAGCGCATACGCAAAGCCCTGGGGCTGCGCTTCCGCCGGTGGCGGCATGCCGACGACCACCCGGCTGGCGTTGTCGATGCGCTTGCCCTTGGCATCGGCCGCATGCGCCGCCGCGGCGTCGGGCTGCGCCCAGGCAGTACCGCCCAGGGCCAGCAGCACCGCCAGCGCCAGCGTGGAACGCACCCGCCGCTCGCGGCCATTGATGGGTGCTACCGCGTACATCTTGACGTGTTTCATTGGGCACCCCTCTTGGCCTGCTGGACGACAAAGGACTCCGTCTCGATCACCAGGCGTGTTGCGCCGTCCTCCCCTCGTTCTCGTGCCTGCGCCTCGTAGGCGGCGCGCATGCGCTCGCCCAGGGCCTTCAGCCTCCGGTCCGCGAGCGCCTGCTCATCGGCCCCGGCCATGCGGTAGGCGATGCGCAGGACGCTGGGGCGCTCGGCCAGCTGCCGCGCCAGCGACGGCAGCCTGCCGTCCCATTCGGGCGCGAGGGCGTCGCCGCCCCCGGCGAAGGCACGCGCATCGACCTCCAGGCGCAGCACCTTGTGCACCGTGGCGCCGAAGTTGAGCTTGACCATCTTGCCGCGGGTCACGCGCACGTCGCGCGGGTTCTCCGTCGTCAGGCGGAAGCCCGAGGGCAGCGTGCGCTCGTCGAGCTTCATCACGAAGTTGCTGCCGTGGTCGGCCTGCGGTATGTCGGCGCAGGCGACGTGGAAGCGCCCCTCGGCATCGGTCGTCACCAGCAGGCCGCGCACCGTCACCACGCGCACGTTGGGTATGCCGCGCTCGCCCTGGTCCTGGTAGCCGTTGGCGTTCTTGTCGTCGAACACCGTGCCGATGATGTCGGAGCAGTCGAACAGCGGATCGGGCACCACGCGCACCGTCGCGCTGGCGACGTTGGAGATGCGCTCGTTGACCACGTTGTTGAGCGCCCACGCCTGGTTGACGTACTCGCCCTCGCCCACGCCGGCGCCCACCACCAGCAGCAGCTGGAAGGTCTTCTTCTCGCCCGGCGCGAAGGTCTGGCCGGGCCACTGCAGCAGCCGGCCGCTGACCTGCGGCTCCAGCGGCAGCGCGTTGTAGGTGGCCGAGCCGAGCCGGTAGCGGAAGCCCGGCGGGATCTGGTCCTGCACGTTGACGTTGGACAGCACCGCGGCCAGCGTGTTGGTCGCCGTCACCGTGTAGGGCACCAGCTCGCCCTTGTTGACGTTCACCTTGGGCGAGGTCTTGGTCATCGCGATCGCGCCGCCCAGCACCGGATCGATCGGGATGTGGTTGTTCACCACGTGGTGCGACACGGCCGGATTGATGTTGAAGCCGAAGTAGTACTGCGTAGTGGCCGGACCGGTCCCGCCGACGCACGCGGCGGGGTCGTGCCGCGGCACGCCGGCCGCGGGGGCGCCGTTGCCCGCCTGGATCAGCTCGGGATCGTGGGCGCCGGCGCTCACGTCCAGCAGGGATGGCGCGCACGCGGGAATCATGGCCGACGGGCCCGGCAGGTAGCCGCCCGGCGGGGTCACCTGCAGCGTGTAGCTGCCCGCGGGCGCGCCCGGCAGCAGCCAGAACTGGTAGTAGCCATCCGCTCCGGTGGTCTGCGCCGCCTGGCCGCCGGCCAGGTGCACCGCGGGGTCGAACCCGGGCGGGCCGCCGATCGTGACGACGGCGCCGGCCACCGGCTGGCGCGTGACGGCGTCGTAGACCACGCCGCTGGGATCGAGCGGCAGGCTCTGCTGCACGATGTTGTCGCCGGGCAGCAGCGTCATGCCCTTGAGCACGCCGCCCTGGACCGTGGCGCCCGCCGGATTGCCCGCATTGCTGCCGGGGTTCGCGTCCGCCGAGTCGCGCACGCCGGCCGTGCCCGGCAGGCCCTGCTCGTTGGTCACGCTGCCGGCGTACACCGTGCCGGTGCGCTCGTCGCGGAAGCGCAGCTCGTAGCCGCTGCCCGGCGGCAGGCCGGAAAATTCATACCGGCCGTTGGCATCGGTCGTCGCGCTGGCCAGCACCACGCCGCCGCGCAGGAGCTCGACCACGATGCCCGGCACCGTCGGCTCGCCGGGGTCGAGCCGGCGGTCGTGGTTGGCGTCGCGCCATACCGTGCCGCCGACCTTCGCGCCCTGCGTCACCGAGACCTGCGCGCTGCCCTGGTTTTCGGGGCCGACGAAGCCCTCGGGCTCGCCGCCGCCGGAGACCCTGGCGGTATTGGTCAGCACGTGGCCGTCCTGCGCCGCGGCGACCAGCACCTTGAGGGTGATCGGCGTGCCGGCCGCACCCGCCGCGATCACGGCGCTGCTGGTGCAGGTGACGCTGGTGGCACCGGCCGGGGCCGGGCAGGTCCAGCCCGCGCCGGCGGCCGGTGCCGCCAGGCTCATGCCGGCGGGCAAGTCGTCGCTGACGGTAATCTCGCCCGAGGTCGCGACGCTGCCGATGTTGCTCGGCGTCAGCGTGAAGCTGCCCGGCACGCTCGAACCCGCTGCCAGCATGTCGGTCAGCGAGACCTTCACCAGCTTCAGGTCGGGCGCGGGGCCCGGCTGCTCGGGGAAATTGTTGTTCGCCGAGACCGTGTTCGCACCGGTCAGGTTGATGCCGGTGATCTGGCTGCTGGTGGCCGTCGGGTTGCTGGCCGTGCCCCCCGTGGTGCCGGCCTGCGGCGCGCCGTTGCCCGTGCCGTCGGGCTGGCCCGGCTGCACCAGGGCGTAGCTGCCCTCGGGCAGGTTGTCGAAGCGGTAGCTGCCATCCGGCTTGGTGGTCGTCTCGCGCGTGACCGGGTTGCCGTTCACGTCGACGCCATTGAGCGTGATCTTCTGGCCGCCGATGCCCTTGTCGCTGCCGTTGGCCACGCCGTTGTTGTCGTGGTCCAGGAACACCGAGCCGCTGATGCTGCGGTTGTTGGGCACCTCGCCGAAGTTGTTGCCCAGCGCCTGCGTGCCGGGCGGCAGCACGATGCTGGCGATCAGGCTGGACGTGGCCGACGGGTTGCTACCCGTCCCGGCGGTGCCGCCGTGCGCCACCGCGCCTCCCGTGGCCTTGCCGTTGGACGTGCCGTCGGGCTGGCCCGGCTGGCGCACCGAGTAGCTGCCGGGCGGCAGGCCGTCGAAGCGGTAGTTGCCGTCGGCGTCGGTGGTCGTGCTGCGGACCACGGCGCCGCCGGCGTCGAGCAGCTCGACGGGCTGGCCGGCGATGCCGCTGTCCGCGCCGCCGATCAGACCGTCGTTGTTCTGGTCGAGGAACACCCTGCCGCCGATGCTCGATGTCGGCACCTCGGCGAAGTGGTTGTTCACCGAGCCGCTCACCTCGCCCGTGCCCGCGGCGTTCAGCACGATGCCGGTGATCTGGCTGGTCGTCGCCGTCGGGTTGCTGGCGGCGCCCGGGGTGCCGGTGCTGCCGGCGACCGGCTGGATGCTGCCCGCCGTGGGGATGCCGTTGATCGTGCCGGCCGGCTGCGCCGGCTCGCAGACCGAGTAGGTGCCGGCCGCCAGCTCGGCGAACAGGTAGTTGCCCAGCGCATCGGTCGTGGCCGTCGCGAGCAGCGCCCCGGCGCAACTGCCGCCCGAGCGCAGCTCCAGCGCCACCCCGGCCAGCGGCGTGTCGGTGCCCGGCTCGAAGCTGCCGTTGGGCGTGACGTTGTTGTCGGCGAACACCTTGCCCGAGATGAAGCCCTGGGTCGAGACCTTCAGCGGCGCGTTGGCCGGGTCGGCGTTGCTGCCCGCATTGGTCTTGAGCGCGCCCGCGGGGATGTTGTTGTTGTAGTCGCCGGCCAGGTTGGCGGTCACGTCCAGTTCGATCGTGCAGCCCCCGGCCGGGATGGTGGCGCCACTGGCGTAGGTCACCATGGTGGCGCCGATCCCCGCCGTCACCGCGCCAGGGCAGGTCTTGGTGACATTGGCGGGCGAGGCCACCTTCATGGAGCCCGGCGCCTGCGGCAGGTTGTCCACCAGCGCCTGCGCCAGGGGGAGCGCCGTGGCGTTGCCGTTGCCCAGCACGATGCTCAGGCGCGAGGTGCCGTTGGCCGGAATCACCGCCGGCGCGAACTGCTTGGCCACCGTGGGCGGCGCATTGACCACCAGCTCGGCACGGGTCGGCTCGCCGTTGGTCACGCCCTCCTGGGTCGTGACAGCGCCGCTGGCGATGCTGTTGACGTAGCTGCCGGGGCTGTTGCTGAGCACGTTCACCGTGACGTTGCAGCTCGCGCCCGCGGCCAGCGTGGCCCCGGTGAGGCGCACCGAGGTGCCCGAGGGCGCAGCCGTCACCACGCCGCTGGCGCAGGTGGTCGCCGCATTCGGCGTCGGCGCCACCACCAGGCCAGTGGGCAGGCTGTCCTGCAGCGCCAGCTGCGTCACCTGGCCACTGGCGTTGGGGTTGGTGATGCGCAGCGTCAGCTGGGCCGGCGCACCCGGCGCACGCACCGCGGTGCCGGTGGCGAAGGGCGCAGGGCTGCCCGCGTCCA
The DNA here is from genome assembly GCA_963205335.1 of Pseudomonadota bacterium. Lineage (GTDB taxonomy): Bacteria > Pseudomonadota > Gammaproteobacteria > Burkholderiales > Burkholderiaceae_C > Comamonas_C. The sequence goes on along the minus strand of CAUJIM010000096.1, from coordinate 1,825 downwards.
GCGTCTTGCCGTCGATGGCCTTGTGCAGCACCAGCGGCTTGGCCACGTGCAGGGTGTCGGCCACCGCCGGGTGGTCGACCTGCTTGCCGTCCACCGTCAGGCTCTTGGCCGGGATGCTGTTGAGGTAGTCGCCCTCCGCGCTGGCCGCGACGTCGAGCTCCACGTAGCACGAGGCGCTGACCCCGCCGACGGCGCCCGCGAGCGTCCCTTCGGAAATCCTGACCTTGGTGTTGTCGCTGACGTCCACCACCGTGGCCGGGCCGCAGGTCTGCACGAGGTTGGGACCCGGCGGCACGAACATGCCGGCGGGCAGGTTGTCGGTCAGCGCGAAGTGGGGCGCGACCACCGGCGTCGAATTCACGAAGTTGATGCGCAGGCGCGAGCGCTGGCCCACCGTGATCACCGTCGGGGTGAACTGCTTTTGCAGCGTCACGTTCTTGCCGGTCTGCAGCGTGGCCGAGGCCGAGGTCGAGCTGTTGGTCTGGCCCTGGTCGGTCACGATGGCATTCTTGGGAATCGTGTTGACGACCGATCCGGGGTTGGTGCTGGCGATGTTGACCTCGACCACACAACTGGCGTTGGCGGCCAGGCTGGCGCCCGAGAGCGCCACGCTGGTGCTCCCTCGACCGCGGTGACCACGCCTGCCGGGCAGGTGGTGCTGGCATTGGCCGGTGCGGCCACCCTCATGCCGTTGGGAGCACCCCCCGCGGTGCCATCGGCGGTGAAATAGTCGGTCACGCCCATGCCGGTGAGCGCCTGGGTGCCGTTGGTCACCTGGATGGTCAGGCGTGCCGATTCACCCGGCCCGACGGTGGACGGACTGATGCTCTTGGAGAGCGTCGGGATCTGCGCGCCGCTGCGCGTGAGCGTCGCGGTGACCGGCGTGGTGTTGCGGATGCCGCCGTTGGCCGTGACGCCGCCCACGGGGATGGCATTGACCCAGTCGCCCGCGCCGTTGCCGCTGTTGACCACGTCGAACAGGAAATCGCACGAGCCGCCCGGCGGCAGGGTGGCGCCCGTCAGCTTCGCCTCGGCGGCGCCCGCCGCGCCGCTGACCACCGGGCTGCCGCCGCAGGTGGCGTACATCCCCGTGGGGTTGGCCAGCACCAGGCCGTTGGGCGCAGCCGGCAGGGGGTCGGTCACGCCCACGCCGGTCAGGGTGGCCGCGGCGTCCTTGTTGGTCAGGCGGATGCGCACCTGGGCCTTGCCGTCGGCCGTCATGGTGCCGGGAATGAAGGTCTTCGTGGCTTCCAGCGCGCCGGTATACGTCAGCCGCGCGGTGTTGGTGTCCGCCGTGCGGTTGTGCGGCACGCCGTTGGCCATCGTCTGGCTGGCGCTGACGTTCGCCACGTTGTCGTAGATGCCGGCGGGGCCGACCACGTCGACCTGCACCTCGCACATGCCCGGCGTGTTCGTTCCCGCGTCGCGCGCCGGCACCTTGCCGCCGTTGAGCGCCAGCGAAGTGCTCCCCGGCGCAGCGGTGATCGCGCCGCCGCAGGTGGTCGAGGCGTTGGCCGGGTTGGCGACCTTCAGCCCGCCCGCCGGGAAGGTGTCGCCGATCGCGACGCTGGTCAGCTCCTGGTCGGTGTAGTTGCGCACGCGGACGCGCATCGTCACCACCGTCCCTTCGGGCTTGGAGCTGTTGGTCAGGGCCGCGCCGTTCGGGTAGCCGCCGGGGTACTGGTATTAATTAGAAATCAAACATCTTGAAATTATTCATCATGTCCCCAGATATTCTTGATGGAAATGATCGACATGAGAAAACTCAGCCCTGAGGCGCGGCAAGAGCGGCGCCGTCAGGTCATCAAGCTGCGCCGCGCGGGCT
>CAUJIM010000095.1 GCA_963205335.1 Pseudomonadota bacterium | reverse complement strand
GGACGGCCCGCTGCTGGACCCCTTCTGCGGCGCCGGCACCATCGCCATCGAGGCCGCCCAGCTCGCCTGCGGCATCGCCCCGGGCCTGCAGCGCCGCTTCGCCTTCGAGCGGCAGCTCCCCTTCGCCCCGCTGCGCGCGACGTGGCAGCAGATGAAGCGGGCCGCGCAGGCGCGCGTGCACGCGCCGACCGTCCCCATCTTTGCCGGCGACGTGAGCTTTCGCATGACCGACTTCGCCGCGCGCAACGCCGCGCAGGCCGGCGTCGCGCACGCCATCGAGTTCAAGACCGCCGACGCCCTGCAGCGCCTGCCGCCGGCGCCGGCCGGCACGCTGCTCATGAACCCGCCTTACGGCGAGCGCATCGAGCCGAAAGGGCAAGGCCAGGGCGGGAACAGGAACCTCGCCCGCGCAGCGCGCGAGGGCTTCGACGACGGCGCCGAGGCCGCGGCCTTCTTCGCCGCGCTCGCCTCGCACTGGAAGCGCCACTACGCCGACTGGACCGCCTGGTGCCTGAGCCCCGAGCCGCGCCTGCCCTCGCTCATGCGCCTGAAAGAAAGTCGCCGCGTGCCGATGTACAACGGCGGCATCGAGTGCCGCCTCTTGCGCTTCGATCTCGTCACGGGGTCCAACCGCGCGCCGCGATGAGGGCGGCCGAGGGCGATCAGCCCAGCAGTTCGTAGTGAAAGTCGGTGATGCGCCCCTCGGGCGCGTCCTTGAACACCACGCGCACGCGTGCGCCGGGGCGCAGGCGCCTTGCTGCGGCAGCCGGATCGTCCAGCGCCAGGCCGCGCACGAAGTTCAGCAAGGCCGTGTCGACGCCGTCCAGCCTCACGTAGGCGATGGCGTAGGGCGGGGGCGGCAGGTTCTCGAAGGCCGCCGAGACGATGGTCGCCGCCTCGATCGTGCCCTCGCGCCCGGCCTCGATCCAGCCGTCGCAGGGTTCGAAGGCGCGCTCGCAGTAGGCGCGCGGCGGCAGGTAGCTCAGGCCCGAGGCGCTGCAGCGCGTGGCGAGGATCCTGCGTTCGCGCAGGCCGGCGAAGAAGCGCGTGGCCGTCTCGCCTGCGGGGTAGTTGTAGCGGACGTGCCACTCGGCAGGAATGATCAGCGGCTCGGCGGTGCTTGGGCTCATGGTCGATCTCCGGTTCGGGTTCAGTGCGGGCGCGCGCGCCGCGGCTCGTCGGACAGCAGCGTGCAGGTGAAGAACTGCGCCGAGCCGCCGGCCGCCGTGGCCAGCGCGTTCTTCACGTCCGCCACCTGCATGGCGCCTGCGCGCCCCATCACCTGCAGCGCGGCGTCGGCCACGCGCACGAGGCCGGTGACGCCGATCGGGTTGGTGCAAAGCGTGCCGCCCGAGGGACCGACGGCGACGCGCCCGTCCATGTCGAAGACGCCCTCGTCGCTCAGCCGCGCGGCCATGCCGCGGGCGCAGAAGCCCATCGCCTCGAGCTCCGGAAACTGGAAGGAGCTGAAGGGGTCGTACATCTCGACGACCTGGATCTGCGCGGCCGGATCGGTGATGCCGGCCTGGACGTAGCACTCGTGCGCGGCCAGGCCGACCTCGGCGTGCTCGGCGAAGTCGCAGTCGGCGCTGGGCACGCAGCGGTCGCCCTGGAAGACGGTGTTGGAGACCGCGCCGATGCCGGTCACGAAGGCCGGGCGCGTGCAGAGTTCGCGCGCGCTGGCCTCGTCGGCGATGACCACCGCCGCGGCGCCGGCCGAGCGCGGGCAGATGTCGAAGAGCTTGTAGGGCCAGGCCACGCGCCTGGAGGCCATCACGTCGTCGACCGTGATGCGCCCCTTGAGGTGGGCGTTGGGGTTGTTCATCGCGTTGCCGCGCGCGCGCACGACGACGCGCGCGTACTGCTCCTCGGTGACGCCGTGGCGCGCCATGTAGCGCTGTGTCGAGAGCGCGGTCATGGTCACCGTGTTGAGCGCGAAGTCCTGCTCGTAGAGCGGGTCCCAGATCAGGTTGAGCACGAACTGCGCATCGGGCGTCTCGGTGATGCGGTCGGCGCCGACCACCAGCACGCGCCGGTGCTGGCCGCTGGCCACCTGCGCCCACGCGGCCTGGAAGGCCGAGCCGCCGGTGGCGCCGCCGGTGTGCACGCGCAGGAAGGGCTTGCCGCGCGCGCCGACGAAGTCCACCGCCCACTTGTCGCAGTCGGGCACGCCCATGAAGTGCGTCGGCGCCATCGAGAAGACGACGGCGTCGATGTCGTCGGGCGACAGGCGCGCGTCGGCCAGCGCCCTCATCGCAGCCTGCTCGGCGAGTTCGACGTAGGTCATCGAATCCCAGCGCGCGCGAAAGCCGGTCTGGCCCACGCCGATGACGGCCACGTTCTGGCTCATGGGGCGATCCTTTCGAAGGCGACGAAGGTGTGGGCCTGCTGCGCGAAGCCGTGGCTGCCGTGCGCCAGCGCGAAGCTCGCCCCGGGCACCTGCACGGCGCCGGCGCGGTCGGCCACCTGCAGCGCCGCCTCGGCGGCGTTGACCAGGCCGGTGCAGAAGAGCGGGTTCTGCGCCCAGGCGCCGCCCGAGGGGCTGATCGCGCCGACGCGGTACCGGCGCAGGTGATGCTCGACGGCGAGGTCGGCCCAGGCCGTGGGCGCCTCGATCTCGGCCACGTCGATGGCGTCATCGGGCGCGCGGCCGCTGCGGCGCAGCACCTCGGCAAGCGTGCGGTCGAACATCGCCATGCCGGCCAGGCGCTCCTGCCCGAGCCGGTAGCTGTCGATGGCGCTGCTCACCGCGGCGATGCGGGCCAGCGGCCGATGCCCCGGATGCTCGGCCAGCCAGGCGCCGGAGGCGAGCACGAACACCGCGCAGCCGTCGCTTGCCGGCGCGACGTGGCCGCGACGCAGCGGCCAGGCGAGCACAGGGTCGGCGGCCGCGCGCGCTGCTGCCGCTTCGTCGGCATCGCGGACGAGGGCGCGCGGGTTGCGCGCGGCCGACTGCTGGCGTTCGGCGATGCGCGTGCGCACGGCGGCCTCGTCCAGCCCCAGCTGCTGCTGCACCGCTCCCGCGAAGAGGCCATCGGCAATCACGCCGTTCAGCCCGACCGGGCGCAGCGCAAAGGGCTCGGCGCGCATGCGCGTCAAGGCGTCGACGTCGATCTGCGAGGTCTGGCTCCAGCTCACCACGACGCCGAGGTGAAAGCGTCCGCTGGCCACGCGCAGCGCGCCCATCAGCAGGCCGGTGAGGCCGGAGTCGGTGACGCGCAGCTCGTCCTTCAGATAGGCGCCGCTGGGCGTGGCCATGAGCATGCTGCTGATGCTGCGGCCGTCCATCTCGTCGCTGGTGGCCAGCGTGACGTGATCGAGCGCGGCGCGCGTGACGCCGGCCTCGGCGAGCGCCGCGCGCACCGTCTCGAAGGCCAGCTCTTCGGTGCGCTTGCCGCGTTCCGCGACCTGGGGCGGACTGAGCGCCAGGCCGAGCACGTAGGTGTCCATGAGGCCCCTCCTGCGGGTCAAACAAGCCGCCCTGGATGGCGGGAGGCAACCGATTGTATGGACAGACGACTTAGACGTCAAGTCGCTGACCTGTTGGTCATTCCAACGGCTTGCGCCGATCTAGAATCACCCGCAGGTGGATCGGAGGACCGCATGAACACATGGAAGGGCGCCGTCCCCGGCGCGGACGCGCAGTTCGTGGCCAAGCGCCAGATGATCCTGCGGGAGGCTGCCGCCTCCTTCAACCGGCGCGGCTACCACGGCACCTCGCTGGCCGACATCGCGCACACGCTGGGGGTGAGCAAGGCCGCGCTCTACACCTACGTGAAGAGCAAGGACGAGCTGCTCTTTCACTGCCACGAGGTGGCCATGGACGCGGCGGTGGAGAGCCTGCGCCAGGCCCGCGCCGAAGGCGGCAGCGCGCTTGCGCAGTTCTGCGGCACGCTGCGCAACTACCTGCGCATGATTCTCTCCAACGAGGCCTGCTACGTCGTCCTCACCGAGGAGCAGGCGCTGGAGCCCGAGAAGGCGGCGCTCATCGTGCGGCGCCGCGACGCCTTCGAGGCCGAGCTGCGCGGTCTGGTGGCCGCCGGCATCCTCGATGGCAGCGTCGCGCCCTGCAACCCCAAGCTCGCCGTGTTCGCGGCGCTGGGCGCAATGAACTGGGTGCAGAAGTGGTTCGTGGCCGGCGGCGCCTGGAGCGGCGAACAAGTCGCCGTGGCGCTGGTGCAGATGATCGAGCGCATGCTTGCGGCGCATCCGGCCGCCGCCCTCAACGTCGACCCGGCCCTGCTGCCGGCGCTGCTGAACGCCCCCGCGCGAACCGCCCCGACGGCAGTCGACTGACGCGGCGCCCACGGCGTCGCCACCCCCTGGGCGACGACCGGGCACACTCCCCCCGGGGACGCCGTGGAGCTCCTGACCGGCCGGGCGCACCCGGCGTGTGCTCCGAGCCTCGATTGTTTCCCTATGATCGAAAACCCTCTATCTGACCGTCCGGTCGGTTATTTGACTTGACGGTTTGTCTGTCTGCTTTTCAGAATTCCCGGAACGCATAGCCCCGCGACCGCGCCGGTCGCGCCAGGAGAACCGACCGTGGACTTCGAACTCACCCCTGACCAGCGCCGCCTGCAGGAACTCGTGGCCGACTTCGCGCGCCGCGAGATCGAGCCTCACGCCGAGCGCATGGACCGCGACGGCGTCTTCCCGACCGCGCTCTTCCGCCAGCTCGGCGAACTGGGCATCACCGCCATTCCCTTCGCGCCCGAGTACGGCGGCATGGGCCTGGGCACGCTGGAGATGGCCCTGGCCATCGAGCAGATCGCCATCGCCGACCAGTCGCTGGCGGTGACGACCATGGTCAGCATCGCCACCGGCCTCATCCTGCAGCGCTTCGGCAGCGAGGAACAGAAGGCGCGCTGGCTGCCGGATCTCGTCAAGGGCCAGGCGCTCGGGGCGCTGGCCGGCACCGAACCGCAGGCGGGATCGGACACCGCCTCCTTCACCACGCGCGCCACGCCCGTGGCCGATGGCTGGGCGATCAACGGGCAGAAGGCCTACATCACCAACGCCGGCACCGAGATCTCGACCATCGCGCTCACGCTGGCCGCCACCAGCGAACCCGGCGCCGACCGCAAGTCCTTCACCCTCTTCGTCGTGCCGCGCGGCACGCCCGGCTACAGCCAGGGCGAGCCCTACCGCAAGATGGGCTGGCGCTCGAGCGACACGCGCCCGCTCTACTACGACGATTGCCGCGTCGGCGAGGACGCCATCCTCGGCAAGGTGAACGAAGGCCGGCACCTGCTGCACAAGGGCTACCAGCAGGCGCGCGTCTTCCTCGCGCACTGCTCGCTGGGCCTGGCCGAAGCCTCGCTGCGCCGCTCGGTGGCCTACGCCAACGAGCGCAAGGCCTTCGGTGGGACCCTGGGCAAGCTGCAGATGATCCAGGAGATGGTCGCGCAGATGGCCGTGAAGGTCGATGCCGCGCGGCTGCTGGCCTATCGTGCGGCGTGGATGGGCGACCAGGGCACGGCCACCATTCGCGAGCTGGCGATGGCCAAGTACTACTGCACCGAGATCGGCTCGCAGGTCGCCGACGCGGCGATCCAGGTGCACGGCGGCTGGGGCTTCATGGACGACTGCGCCGTCTCGCGCTACTACCGCGACAACCGCATCTGCACCATCGGCGACGGCAGCAGCCAGATCCAGCAACTGCTGATCGCGCGTTCGCTGGGCCTGGACGTGCGCTTCGAAGGCTGAGCACGATGTCGGCCGAACCCGTCTTCGCCAACGAGGCTGCCCGCCTCACGCAGCCCGAGCGCGGCCTGTGGCTGCTGCAGATGCAGCGCGAGCCCGAGATGAACACGCTCACGCACGCGCTGCTGGACGCGATCGAGACGGCGATCGAGACCTGCCGGCGCGAGCGCGCGCGCGCCCTCGTCTTCACCGGCACCGGGCGCGCCTTCTGCTGCGGCGCGCACCTGCGCTACTTCGCCGGGCCCGAGGCCGAGCTGACCGAGCCGCAGGCCGCGCGCGACCGCTATCTCGCACGCATTGCCGCGCTGTTCGACCGCCTGGAGGAATGCCCCTTCCCGACGATTGCCGCGGTCAACGGCTTTGCGCTCGGCGGCGGCTGCGAGCTGGCGCTGTCCTGCGACCTGCGCGTGCTCGCCGACAGCGCCCGCATCGGCCTGCCGGAGACGCGCCTGGGCGCCATCGCCGGAGCCGGCGGCGTGCAGAAGCTGCTGCGCCACGTCGGGCGCGGCAAGGCGCTCGAGTGGATCCTGCTGGCGCGCCAGATCGACGCCGCGACCGCCGATCGCCACGGCCTCACCAGCGCCGTGGTGCCGCAGGCCGAAGTCCTGCCCACCGCGATGACGCTGGCGCGCGAGCTGCGCGCGCTGGGCCCGCAGGCGATCGCGCAGAGCAAGGCCACGCTCTACGCCAGCGAAGACGCCGACCTGCGCAGCGCGCGCCGCTACGGCGTCGACGCGCTGGCGCTGCTGGTGGGCGGCGCCGAGTGGCACGAGGGCATGAGCGCCTTCGTCGAGAAGCGTCAGCCCCGCTTCGACGCGTGGTGAACATGAGCGACGCCGACGCCCTGCTGGCGCGCCTGGTCGAGCGACACGCCGGCCGGGTGGCCGACCTCGATGCCCGGCTGGCCGCAGCGGGCCTGGGCGCCACGTGCCCACCGACCTGGCAGACGCTCGAAGCGGTGCCGCCGCGCGCCAAGAGCGATCTCGCCGAACTGCAGCGCACGCGCCCGGACTTCGGCGGCCTGGCCCCGAGATCGCTGCGCCCGAGCGCGGTCTTCTGGTCGCCCGGCGGCCTGACCGAGCCGCAGGTCGGCGCCGCTGTGCAGCGCCTGGCCGAGCTGCTGCACGACGCCGGCTTCACGGCCGGGGATCGCGTCGCCAACGGCTTCTCCTACCACTTCACGCCCGGCGGGCTGCTGGTGCACGAGGCGCTGCTGCAGCTTGGCGCCACGGTGCTGCCCATCGGCCCGCAGCAGACGGCGCAGGCGGCCGATTTCCTTGCCGCCGCGCAGGCCAGCGCCTACGTCGGCACCGCCTCGCACCTGCAGGCGCTGATGCGGGCGCTCGATGCCCTGCCGCCCGAGCGCGCGCGGCCGCCGCTGCGGCTGGCGCTGGCCGGCACCGAACCCCTGGGCGACGCCATCCGCCGCGAGCTCGGCACGCAGTACGGCATCCGCTGCCTGGACTTCTACGGCACCGCCGAGATCGGCGTCGTCGCCGTCGGCTGTGCCGCCGACGCCGGCCTGCACCTGCACCCGCAGGTGCTGGCCGAGCTCGTCGAGCCCGCGACCGGGACGCGCAGCGCGCAGCCCGAAGGCGAGCTGCTGCTCAGCGCCGACGCCGACGAACTGCCGCTGCTGCGCTTTGCCACCGGCGATCTGGCGCGACTCGAGGAAGGCGCTTGCTCGTGCGGGCGACACACGCCGCGCCTGCGCATCCTCGGCCGCGTGGGCGAGAGCGCGCGCGTGCGCGGCATGCTGCTGCACGCCTCGCAGCTGCGCGCCTTCGCCCGCGCCGCCGGCCTTGCGGCCTGCCGCGTCACCCTCACGCGCCGCGAGGGCCGCGACCACATCGAGCTGCGCTATCGCGCGAAGGCCGCGGCAGGGGCGAGCGCGCAGGTCGCCAACGCGCGAGCCGATGCCGAGGCGATCGCCCAGGCCTTTCGAGACCACTGCCGCCTGCGCGCCGACGTGCAGGGCGCGGACGCGACGCTGGCCGAGGCCGAGATCGCGCTGGCCGACCGGCGCACCGAAGCGGCGCTGGAGGGCCGGACGTGAGCGAAGCCGTGCTCGCCGCCCGCGACCTGAGCCTGAGCTTCGGCGCCATCAAGGCGCTGGACCGCGTGAGCTTCAGCGTGCACGCGCACGAGCTGCTGTCCATCATCGGCCCCAACGGCGCGGGCAAGTCCAGCCTGCTGAACTGCCTTTCGGGCTTCTATCGCCCGCAGGAGGGGCGGGTGAGCTTTCTCGGCCAGGACGTGACGCGGCTGCCCGTGCACCGCTACGCGGCGCTGGGCATAGGCCGCACCTTCCAGGGCATCCAGACCTACGCCAGCATGAGCGTGCGCGAGAACATCCTGTGCGGCTTTCACACGCGCATGAAGGGCGGCCTCTTCAGCGGCCTGCTCTATTTCGGCCCGGGCCGGCGCGAGGAGGACGCCTTCGTGCGCGAGGCCGAGGAGATCATCGAGTTCCTCGAGCTCGAGGAACTGCGCCACGCGCCGGTGGGCGAGCTGCCCTACGGCCTGCGCAAGCGCGTGGACCTCGGCCGCGCGCTGGCGATGCGGCCCAAGGTGCTGATCATGGACGAGCCCATGGCCGGCATGAACCCCGAGGAGAAGTCGGACCTCGCGCGCTACATCCTCGACATCAAGGAGGGGCGGCGCATCCCGGTCGTCCTCGTCGAGCACGACATGGACGTGGTGATGGACATCTCCGACCGCGTGATGGTGATGGAGTGGGGCCGCTCGATCGCCGAGGGCAGGCCCGAGGCGGTGCGCAGCGACCCGCGCGTGGTGCAGGCCTACCTGGGAGACGCGGGATGAGCCGCGCGCCGCAAGCAGCGCAAGCAGCGCAAGCACTGCACTCCTCGGCGCGCCCGCAGGGCGCGGCCGGCGCCCGGCACCGCATCAGCGGCAGCCACGGCCGCGACGCGCGCTCGGCGCGGCGCCGCACCCTGCCGCAGCTGCTGTTCGCGCTTGCCGCCGAGCGCGCCCAGGCGCCCTTCCTGCGCGCCAAGCGTCAGGGCATCTGGGTCGAGCGCAGCTGGGGCGAGGTGGCCGCGCAGGTGCGCACGCTGGCGCACGCGCTGCGCGGTCGCGGCGTCGGCCACGGCGACGTGCTGGTGATGATCAGCGAGAACCTGCCCGAGATCTACCTTCTCGAGTACGCCGCGCAGGCGCTGGGCGCGGCCGTCACCTGCCTGTACCCGGACGCGTCGAGCGCCGAGCTCGACTACATCGTGCAGCACAGCGGCGCGCGGCTGCTGGTGGCGCAGGACCAGGAGCAGGTCGACAAGGCGCTGGCGCTGGAGGGCGCGGCCGCCGCGCAGCTGCAGACCCTCGTCTACCTCGAGGATCGCGGCCTGTGGGACTACACGGACCCACGCCTGCTCTCGCTGCCGGCCCTCATCGCGTCCGGCGCGCGCCCCGACGCGCAGGACGAGCAGGCGCTGCAGCGCTGCATCGACGAGGGGCAGGACACGCAGGTCGCGGTGCTCTGCTACACCTCGGGCACCACCGGCCGCCCCAAGGGCGTGGTGCTCACGCACCGCTACCTCACCGACAACGCCTACCGCCTGCTGGCCAGCTTCGAGGTGCCGCGCGACATCGCCTACCTCAGCTACATCTCGCCGGCCTGGGCGGCCGAACAGATCATCGGCCTGGCGCTGGGCCTGATGGCGCCCTCGGTCGTGCACTTCGCCGAGAAGCCGGCGACCGTGCAGGCCGACCTGCGCGAGATCGGCCCGCAGTTCCTGCTCTTCACGCCGAGGCAGTGGGAGATGATGGACTCGGCCGTGGCCGGCGCGATGCTGGACGCGGGCCGCTGGCGGCGCCGCCTCGTCGACTGGGCGCTCTCGCCGGCGGCGCGCGAGGGCTGGCGCGGCTGGCTGGCCGAGCGCCTGGTCAAGCGCGCGATCCGCGACAACCTGGGCCTCAAGCAGGCGGTGATCGCCCTCTCGGCCGGCTCGGGCATGTCGGCCGAGGTGTTCGGGCGCTTCCACGCCCTGGGCGTGCCGCTGCGCAACCTCTATGGCTCGACCGAGGCCGGCCTGCTCACCGCGCACTGGGGCGGCGCCTTCGACGCCGCGACGCTCGGCCGCCTGCTGCAGGTGGATCCCGAGGTCGGCCCGGTGCTGCAGGCCGAAGTGGGCGACGACGACCAGTTGCGCGTGCAGGGCGGCAGCGGCTTTGCCGGCTACCACCGCGATGCCGCGGCCACCGCCGAGGTCGTGCAGGACGGGCGCTACGCCACCGGCGACGCCATCCGCGTCACCGAGGACGGCGAGTTCGTCTTCCTCGATCGCGTCAAGGACCTGCGCCTGCTGCAGGGCGGGCGGCGCTTTCCGCCGCAGTTCATCGAGAACCACCTGCGCGCCTCGCCCTACGTGCGCGACGCCATCGCCATTGGCGACGAGCGCCGCCCGCACGTCACCGTGCTGGTCAACATCGACGCGCGCATCGTCGGCCGCCACGCCGAGCAGCTGGGCCTGGCCTGGGGCACCTTCGCCGACCTGAGCCAATTGTCCGAAGTGCACGCGCTGCTGCGCCAGACGCTGGCACAGATCAACGCGCGGCTGGACCCGCACGCGCGGGCGCTCGCCTTCGCCGCCTTTCCCAAGGAGCTCGACGCTGACGACGAGGAGCTCACGCGATCGCGCAAGCTGCGTCGCGACGTCATCGAGCAGCGCTACGCCGCGCTCATCGACGCCATGTACGCGGGTGCCCCGTCCTGTCCCGTCGAAGTGCTGGTGCGCTACCGCGACGGCAGCCAGGCCCACGTGCGCCAGCAGGTGCGCATCACTCCCGTGTGAGACCGCGATGGAACTGCTGCAGACCCTCCTCAACGGCGTGCTCACCGGCTTCGTCTACGGCGTCGTCGCCCTGTCCTTCGTCGTCATCTACCGCGCCTCGAAGATCGTCAACCTCGCGCAGGGCCAGGTGGTGATGGCCAGCGCCTTCTTCGTCTGGCTGTTCGTGCTCGCCCTGGGCTGGCCGCTGTGGCTCGGGCTGCCGGCGGCGCTGGCGGCCAGCGTGGCGCTGGGCGCGGCGATCGAGCGCACCATCTTCCGCCGCCTCATCGGCCAGCCGGTGTTCAGCGTGGTGATGGCCAGCATCGGGCTGCTGATCCTGATCCAGGGCGCGGCGCAACTCGTCTTCGGCGCACAGACGCGGCCCTTCCCGCAGATCCTGCCCGCAGGCGCCTGGGAGATCGGCCCGCTGCTGCTGAACAAGGCACTGCTCATCGGCGCCGTGCTCACGCTGCTCGTCGGCGAGGGCCTGCACCGCTTCTTCACGCACACGCGCGCCGGGCTGCGGCTGGCGGCGGTCGCGGAGGATCACGTGACGGCGCTCTCGCTGGGCGTGTCGGTGCGTCAGGCCACCGCCATCGCCTGGATGCTCGGCACGGCGCTGGCCATGCTGGCGGCGGTGATCCTGCTCTCGGGCACGGTGCTCGGGCTGCAGGCCGCGGAGATCGGCCTGCGCGCACTGCCGGTGGCGCTGCTGGGCGGCCTCGAGAGCGTGCGCGGGGCCAGCCTCGCGGGCGTGCTGGTGGGCGTGGGCGAGGCGCTGGCCTCGCGCTTCCTGGACCCGCTCACCGCGGGCGCGGCCTCGCTCGTCTTCCCTTACGTGCTGATGATCCTGGTGCTGCTGCTGCGCCCGCAAGGCCTTTTCGGCTGGCGCAAGATCGAGAGGCTCTGAATGGCCATGCTGCCCTCGGGCGTCTTCTTCTCCTCCTACGCGGCCGAACGCGCGCTCCAGCGCACGCCGGCGCAGCGCCTGGCCCTGCTTGCGCTGCTGCTCGTGCTGGCGCTGCTGCCGCTGCTCGTCGGCGACTATCTGCTGGGCGTGCTGACGCTGGCCGGCGTGACGCTGGTGGCGGTGCTGGGCCTGCACATCACCGTCGGCCTCGCCGGCCAGCTCAACCTCGGGCAGTCGGCCTTCGTCGGCGTCGGCGCCTTCGTCGCCGCGGCGCTTGCCGCCAAGGGCTGGCCGCTGTGGCTGTGCATCCCGGCGGCGGCCTTCGCGTCGGCGGCGGTGAGCATCGTCTTCGGCCTGCCGGCGGTGCGCATCAAGGGCTTCTACCTCGCGCTCACCACCATCGCCGCGCAGATCATGTTCCCCATCGTCATGATCCGCCTGCCCGAATCCTGGTTCGGCGGCACCGCCGGCCTGCCGGTGGATCCGCCTGCGGTGTTCGGCTTCGTGCTCGACACGCCGCGTTCGATCTACGGCCTCGTGCTGGTGGTCGTCGTGCTGGCCTTCCTCGGCGCGGCCAATCTCTCGCGCAGCCGCATCGGCCGCGCCTTTCGCGCCATGCACGACAACGACATCGCCAGCTCGGTGATCGGCCTCGACCTCGCGCGCACGAAGATCCTCGCCTTCTTCGCCGGGGCCTTCTACGCCGGCGCCAGCGGCGCGCTCTACGCCTACTACGTGCGCTACGTGAGCACCGAGCAGTTCACGCTCTGGCTCTCGGTCTGGTACGTCGGCATGCTCATCGTCGGCGGCCTGCACACGCCGCTGGGCGCGGTGCTGGGGGTGCTCGGCATCACCGCGCTGCAGGAGGGCGTGCACGCCGCCGGCGGCTGGGTGATGGCGCACATGGGCAGCGGCCTGAGCGGCGGCACCGTGTTCGCGCTCACCAACGTCGTGCTCGGCGGCGTCATCGTCCTCATGCTGCTGTTCGAGCCGCTGGGCCTGGCGCATCGCTGGGCCCTGCTGAAGGCCGCCTACCGCATCTGGCCCTACCCGCGCGCCTGAGTCGGCGCGCCGAAGTCCAACCCCACCCCAAGGAGACGACGAGCATGAACCCTTCCCTTGCAAGCCCGGGCCGCCGCGCCTGCCTCGCCGCCGCACTGCTCGGCGGACTGGCCTCCCCCTTGCTGGCGCAGGCCCAGCACAGCTACACGGTCTCGGTCTCGCTGGACTACACCGGCCCCTTCGCCAACGTGATGGACAGCTGGTGGGGCGGCCAGCAGAGCGTCTTCGACTGGTGGAACGAGACCAAGGGCAAGGCGCTGGGCATCAAGCTCGACGTGAAGACCCACGACCTGCGCTACGACGCCAGCGTGGTGGCGCGCACCTGGCCGCAGATCCTGTCGCAGGACAAGCCCATCGTCTTCCTCGGCATGGGCTCGCCCGACTTGGTGAGCCTGATGAAGCGCCTGCCCGGCGACAAGGTGCCGATGCTCATGGGCACGGCGATGATCGCGCCGCTGTGGACGGCCAACGGCTGGCACTTCTCCTACCGCCCGACCTACTCGCAGGAGTTCGCCGGCCTCTTCGACTACCTGCAGAAGCGCCTGCCCGAGAAGCGGCCGCTGCGCATCGGCACCGTCAGCACGCAGGGCCTGGCCGGCTACGTCGACCAGGTCAACGGCGTCGTCGCCCTGGCCAAGGCCTACCCCGAGCGCTTCGCCGTGGTCAGCCAGCAGTGGGTCGACAACCAGCCGGTGAGCGTCACCAACCAGATCCGCGAGATGGCCAAGGCCAACCCCGACCTGGTGCTGGTCGGCACCAACACCGCGCAGGTGGTGGCGACGGTGAAGGCGCTCAAGGAACTGGGGCTGAAGACGCCGATCGTGACCTCCTCGCACAACGGCCTCAACGAGGCGGCCAAGGCGGTGCCGATCACCGACCTCGAAGGCA
Organism: Pseudomonadota bacterium; assembly: GCA_963205335.1. Lineage (GTDB taxonomy): Bacteria > Pseudomonadota > Gammaproteobacteria > Burkholderiales > Burkholderiaceae_C > Comamonas_C. The sequence continues at coordinate 1,365 of CAUJIM010000095.1, read as the reverse complement.
GCTACTCGGTGTTCGCCTTCGCGCCCTACAACGACCCGACCGTGAAGGTCGCCGAGATCTTCGCCAAGTACAACAAGACCAAGGGCACCTGGGGCATCACCTCGGCGCAGACGGCGGGCCAGGCCTTGCTGGCGGTGGCCGCGATCGAGCGCGCCGCAGCCAAGGTCGGCGCCGACAAGCTCAGCGGACAGGCGGTCTACGACGCGCTGCTGGCCGGCCCGTTCCCGGCCGAGCAGTTCCTCGGCCTGCTGCCGACGGTGGCCCTCACCGCCGCCGCGCCCTTCCCCACCGAGCATCTGGCGGTGAAGGCGATGACGGTCAAGGGCGGCAAGCTGGTCGCGGTGTCCGACGACTGGATGCCGGTGCCTGCCCTCGCCAAGTGGTGATCGACCCGTGAGCGAAGCCGCCGCCACCTCCGCGATGCTCGCGCTGCGCAACGTCGACGTCGTCTTCGACGGCGTGATCCAGGTGCTGCGCAGCCTGAGCCTCGAAGTGCGCCCCGGCCAGGTGGTGGCGTTGATGGGCGGCAACGGTGCCGGCAAGACGACGACGCTCAAGGCCGTGAGCAGCCTGCTCGCGGCCGAGCGCGGCGCGATCGTCTCCGGCCAGGTGCTGCTGCAGGGGCAGGACCTCACCAACGCCGACCCCGGCGACGTCGTGCGCGGGGGCACCGTGCAGGTGATGGAAGGCCGCCGCGTGCTGCACCACCTGACCGTGGAACAGAACCTGCGCGTGGGAGCCCACTTCCGCGGCGAACGCGCCGAAGTCGCCGCCGACATCGACGAGGTCTACGGCTACTTCCCGCGCCTGAAGGACTTGCGCGAGCGCACTGCCGGCTACCTCTCGGGCGGCGAGATGCAGATGCTGCTGGTGGGCCGCGCGCTGATGGCGCGCCCGCGCCTGCTGCTGCTGGACGAGCCCTCGATGGGCCTGGCGCCGCGCATCGTGCACGAGCTCTTCGAGCGCGTGGCCGAGGTGCGCGCGCGCCGCAGCATGAGCGTGCTGCTGGTCGAGCAGAACGCGCGCGCGGCGCTGCGCATCGCCGACCACGGCTACGTGATGGAGAACGGCCGCATCGTGCTGCACGGCTCGCGCGACGAACTCGAACGCAACGAGGACATCCGCGAGTTCTACCTCGGCCTCGGCGGCGCCCAGGGCCGGCGCAGCTACCGCGAAGTCAAGCACTACAAGCGGCGCAAGCGCTGGCTGGGCTGAGGCGAGCGTTCAGATGAACAGGCAGACGTCCGCCTCCCCGGCGAACTCGAGGAAGGTCGCTGCGCCGCCGTGCTCGATGCCGTCGATGAAGTCGCCCGCCTGAAACTCGAACAGGTCTGCGCTCATCTGGCAGGCGATGAAGCTCACGCC
>CAUJIM010000094.1 GCA_963205335.1 Pseudomonadota bacterium | reverse complement strand
ATCGACGTGAGGCGTGTAAATGGCTTTGTGCTTGCCGCGCAGACGGTGGGCCACTTCGCTGGCGACCCTGCCGAGCACCTTGTCGGTGGCGTCAATCACAAACCACTCGTGCACGACCTCAGCGGGTTTTGCGCTGAAAGTGGACATGAGTTTTCTTCGAAAGAGAAGGTTTGCAGGCCCTTTTCCACGGGCGGTGCTCCTCTGCCGGGAGCCTCTTAGGTGGCAATCCGATGCTTCGCCGCGGGGCCATGGATGCGCTGCGAAGCCGGGCATTATAACGGGCGTCCCGGTCTTTCCGGCCGGCGCCCATCAATTTTGCGCATGATTTTCGGCTCCAGCGCCCGCGGGGTCTGCGCCAGTAGCTACGTTTTCTGCAGTCAGCGCGGGAAACACCAGCCGCACGCACAGGCCGCCCAGCGCCTCGGACGCGGCCAGCGCGAGTCGCGCATGGTGGCGCTCGGCGATGGCCTGCACGATGGCCAGGCCCAGGCCGCTGCCCGGCGCCTGCTGCGCGCTCTGCGCCGAGCGGTAGAAGCGCCCGAGCACCCGCGCGCGCTCGTCCTCGGGCACGCCGGGGCCGCTGTCGTCCACGCGCAGCAGCACGCCGTCGGCGACGCGCTCGAGCGCCACGTCCACGCGCCCGCCCTCGGGGGTGTACTTGATGGCGTTGTCCAGCAGGTTGCGCAGGAGCAGGCGCAGCTCCTCGGCCACGCCCCGCACCTGGAACGCGCCCTGCGCGGATTCGGCCAGCCCGGCGTCGATGCCGCGCGCCTGCGCCGCGGGGGCGGCGTCGGCCAGCGCCAGGCGCGCCACCTGCGCCAGGTCGACGGTCTCCATCGCCGCGCCCGCCGCTTCCTGGCGCGCCAGCACGAGGAGCTGCTCGACCAGCCGCGCGGCGCGGTCTATCCCGGCCTCGAGCCGGGCGGCGGCGCGCTCGCGCGCCGCGTCGCCGCCCGCGCGGCGCAGGCCCTGCACCTGCAGCTTGAGCGCCGCCAGCGGCGAGCGCAGCTCGTGCGCCGCGTCGGCGACGAAATCCTGCTGCGCGGCAAAGGCCCGGCGCACGCGGCCGAACAGCGCGTTGAGCTCGCGCACCAGCGGCTGCACCTCGGCGGGCAGGCCGGCGTCGCCGACGGCGCTGAGGTCGTCGGGCTGGCGCCGCGCCACCTCGGCGCGCACGCGGTCGACCGGCACGAAGACGCGCCCGAGCAGCCACCACACCGCCAGCGCCAGCAGCGGCGCCATCACCGCCAGCGGCAGCAGCGAGCGCCACGCCAGGCCCCGCGCCAGCTTGCGGCGCACCGCCATGTCCTGCGCCACCTGGATCACCTGCGAGCGCGTCTGCAGCGAGAACACGCGGTAGGTACTGCCGTGCGAGCGCACCTCCTGGAAGCCCAGCACCGCACGCTGCGGCAGCAGGTCGCCGACGGCCGATTCGAAGATGCGCAGGCCCTCGTTGGTCCAGACCTGCACGATGAACTCGTTGTTCTGGTACTCGGGGCGCAGGCTGCCCATGCCCTTGGCGTCGGCCGGCAGGCCCGCGCGCAGGGCGAAGGCAGTCTGCTGCATGTGGTAGTCGAACAGCGCGTCGGCCTCGTCCAGCGCCGTCCTGTAGGCGAACAGGCCCTGCGCGACCGCGGTCACCGCGATGGCCGCCACCAGAAACAGCAGCAGCCGCAGCCGCAGCGACTGCGGCAAGCGCCAGCGGCCCGTCATGCGGGCACCATGTAGCCGACGCCGCGCACGTTCAGGATCAGCGAGGCGCCGAGCTTTCTGCGCAGGCCGTGGATGAAGACCTCGACCGCGTTGCTGGCGATCTCGTCGCCCCAGCCGTAGAGCTTGTCCTCGAGCTGCTGGCGCGAGAGCACCAGGCCGGGGCGGGCGATCAGGGGTTCGAGCACCGCCCACTCGCGCGCCGACAGCGCCACGCTGCGGCCCTGCACCCGTACCTCGCGCGTGGCGGGGTTGATGCTCACGCCCTGGTGCTCGTACACCGGCTCGGCCCGGCCGGCGGCGCGGCGCAGCAGCGCGCGGATGCGCGCCAGCAGCTCGTCCAGGTCGTAGGGCTTGAGCACGTAGTCGTCGGCGCCCGCGTCCAGCCCCTCGATGCGCCGGGCCACGCCGTCGCGCGCGGTGGCGATCAGCACCGGCGTGCGGTCCTTGCGCGCGCGCAGGGCGCGCAGCACGGCGAGGCCGTCGCGCCCGGGCAGCCCGAGGTCGAGCAGCACCAGGTCGTAGCTCTGCGCCGCCAGCGCCGCGTCGGCCTGCCCGCCGTCGCGCGTCCAGTCGACCGCGTAGCCCTCGCCCTGCAGGGCCTCGTGCACGGCTTCGCCGATCATGGTGTCGTCTTCCACAAGCAAGAGGCGCATGGCGCCAGAATACGCCATGCGCCCCGTGCGCGGGCGGCTTCAGCCGAGGTCCACCGGCACGAAGATCCGGTCGCCGTCGCGCTCGATCAGCAGGGCCACCGACTTGCCCGCCTTGCTCATCGCGGCGCGCACCTGGTCGACGTCCTTCACCGGGCTGCCGTTGATCGCCAGCAGCACGTCGCCGCCCTGCACGCCGGCGAGCGCCGCCGGGCCGCGCACGTCCTCGATCAGCAGGCCGTGGTCCACGCCGGCCTGGCGCGCCTCGCCCGGTTGGAGCGGGCGCAGCGCCAGGCCGAGCTGCCCCTTCTTCACGCCATCGGCCGACTGCGCCACCCTGGCGCTCTTGTCGCTGGCATTGCCCAGGGTGGCGACCACGGTCTCGGCGTGGCCGCCGCGCCAGACCTCGAGCTGCACCTTCTGCCCCGGCAGCGACTGGCCGATGAACGCGGGCAGGTCGCCCGACGAGGCGATCGCCTGGTCGTCGATCTTCAGGATCACGTCGCCCGTCTTCAGCCCCGCCCTGGCGGCCGGGCCGCCCGCGTCCACGTTGGCCACCAGCGCGCCCTCGGGCTTGTCGAGCTTGAACGAGTCGGCGAAGGTCTGGTTCACCTCCTGCACCGTCACGCCCAGGCGCGCGTGCTCCACCTTGCCGGTCTCGACGATCTGCTTCTGCACGTGCTCGGCCACCTCGATCGGGATGGCGAACGAGACGCCCTGGTAGCCCCCCGTGCGGCTGTAGATCTGCGAGTTGATGCCCACCACCTCGCCGCTGGCGTTGAACAGCGGGCCGCCGGAGTTGCCGGGGTTCACCGCCGCGTCGGTCTGGATGAAGGGCACGTAGCTGTCGTCCGGCAGCGAGCGGCCCTTGGCGCTCACCACGCCCGCGGTCACCGTGTTCTCGAAGCCGAAGGGCGAGCCGATCGCCAGCACCCACTGGCCGACCTTCAGGTCGCCGGAATTGCCGAGCTTGACCGTGGGCAGGTCCCGGGCGTCGATCTCGAGCACCGCGATGTCGGTCTTGGGGTCCGCGCCCAGCACCCTGGCCTGGAACTCGCGGCGGTCGGTGAGCTTGACCGTCACGCGGTCCGCGCCCTTGACCACGTGCGCGTTGGTCAGGACGATGCCGTTCGGGTCCACGATGAAGCCCGAACCCTCGCCGCGCACGGGCACCGCCTGCTGGCCGCGGCCCAGGCCGTCCGGAATGCCGAAGTGGCGGAAGAACGGCGCGAACGGATCATCCGGATCGATCTGCGGGCCGCCGCCGCGCTGGCGCGCCGCCGGGCTGTCGTCGTCGCTGTCCGAGACCTTGCGCACGCCGCTCACGCTGATGTTGACCACCGCCGCGCCATAGTGCGCGGTGATCTGCGAGAAGTCGGGCAGCGTCACCAGCGTGGACGCCGCCGCGGGCGCCGCCGGGGTGCTGGCCGCGACCGCGGCCACGGGCGCCGGGCTGCCGAACGAGAACGCATGCGCCGTGCGCGCCGTGACGAGCCCGGCGCCGGTGGCGCCCAGCACGCCCGCGGCGAGCAAGGCGGCGATCAGGCGGCGGGGGGTGGAAATGAACGTGTGCATGGTGGCCCTTCCTTGGGAGGTTGCGTCGATGGCAGGCAGTGTGCGCGGCGACACTTAGGACAAACTTAAGGCACCGCAACCAAACGCAGGCGCACCGCCGGAAAGACCACCGCGAACTCCGAGCCCTGCCCCACGACAAAAATGACAGGGCGCCAATTCGCTCCAGCGGATTTACAGAAGAAAAAGGCCTTCGGTGCCCGCTAATCATACGTAAGAAGCTACGAAAATAATAGAAATCAGAGCTGTCGCTGCGCCAAGAAGGGCGAGGCCATCTTCGACCTCAAAGCCAGAGGCGGACACAATCGTCAGCCCCTCTCGCCCCAGGAGGTGTTGACGCCGACCGAAAACTGACCATCTGAAGGCGGGAGTGCCGCTTCAAAATTGACCAGGGTGTATCACGCGACTGCTGAATTTTTTGGCAGGAGCAAAAGAGGTGATCACCATGGACATGATTGGCAAGGTCAGGC